>NZ_CFIGVI010000003.1:0-44596 GCF_984588085.1 Wandonia sp. | reverse complement strand
TATTTATTCACCTTCTGTATCATTCAGAAGATCGGGTCTACGCTCTTTTGTTCTTTTTAAAGCCTGTTCATGTCGCCAGGTATCTATCTTATTAAAATCACCGGACAGTAAAACATCCGGAACTTTCCACCCTTTGAAATCAGCAGGTCGTGTATAAACAGGAGGGGATAAGAGGTTGTCCTGAAAACTATCCGAGAGTGCTGACGTCTCATCATTTAGTACTCCGGGTAACAACCTAACAATACTATCCGTCAAGACTGCAGCAGCTAATTCTCCTCCGGAAAGAACATAGGAACCAATAGAAATTTCTCGTGTAATATAATGTTCACGGATACGCTCATCAATCCCTTTATAATGTCCACAAAGAATCAAAAGGTTTTCTTTCAATGAAAACTCATTAGAAATGGATTGCTCCAATACCTCACCATCCGGAGTCATATAAATGATTTCGTCGTATTCTCTCTGCTGCTTAAGATCATCAATACAATTAGCGATAGGCTCACAGGACATTACCATACCGGCTCCACCTCCATATTGATAATCATCTACATTCTTGTGTTTGGAAGTAGAATAGTCGCGGAGGTTATGGATGTGGATTTCAGCCAATCCTTTTTCCTGTGCCCGCTTCATAATCGAGTCACTAAAAGGACCTTCCAGCAATTTCGGTAAAATCGTTATGATATCTATTCTCATGACAACTTATGAGCAAAATCGATGATCTGTTGGGCAAGCTGATTCGCTTTCTCCAGTGTTTCACTTTCTGAATATACACGGATAATCGGTTCTGTATTGGATTTACGAAGGTGAACCCACTCGTTACCGATGTATATTTTCACTCCGTCTCGTGTATCAATTTCGTATGCACTGTATGCTTCTTTTAGTTCTTCTAGTAAAGCATCAACATCCGTATCCGGAGTTAACTGAATTTTATTTTTAGAGATAACATAATTAGGAAACTCAGCTCTCAATTCTGAACAGGATTTTCCGCTTTTTGCAAGAGAAGAGAGAAATAAGGCGATTCCTACCAAAGCATCTCTTCCGTAATGTGATGCAGGGTAAATAATACCTCCGTTACCTTCACCTCCGATAACTGCATTTTGTTGCTTCATCATTTCCACAACATTTACCTCTCCGACAGCAGAAGCAAAATAACTTCCTTTTCTGTTTTCGGTTATATCGCGCAGTGCACGGGTAGAAGAGAGGTTTGATACTGTATTTCCGGGCGTGTTTTGTAATACATAATCCGAAACAGCTACCAGTGTGTACTCTTCACCAAACATTGAACCATCTTCACTGATAATCGCCAGACGATCAACGTCCGGGTCAACGACAAACCCAACATCTGCTTTAGTTGCTTTTACTTTTTCTGAAATCTCTGTCAGGTTTTCAGGTAAAGGCTCCGGGTTATGTGGGAAATGTCCGTTTGGTTCGCAATACAACTCAATAACTTCGGCTACCCCCAATGCTTTTAGTAAGGCTGGAATAAATATACCTCCTGTTGAATTAACCGCATCAACAGCTACTTTGAAGCCTGCATTTTGGATTGCCTGAACATCAACAAGGTCAAGTTTCAGTATCTCCTCAATGTGTTTATCAATGTAAGAATCATCGTAAGAGACAGTACCCAGATTATCGACTTCCGAAAATGAAAAATCCTCACTTTCCGCAATCTGAAGAATATCCTGACCATCCAGACCTGAAATAAATTCACCTTTAGCGTTCAGTAATTTTAAGGCATTCCACTGTTTCGGGTTATGAGATGCAGTCAGAATAATTCCTCCCTGCGCATTCTCCAATGGAACAGCTATTTCAACTGTCGGAGTTGTTGAAAGTCCAAGATCTACAACATCTATTCCTAATCCTACCAATGTAGAGGACACTAAATCAGATATCATCTTTCCGGATAACCTTGCATCCCTACCGATAACAACCTTACAAGGTTTCCCGTTTAAGGATCTTTTTAACCATGTACCGTAGGCTGCTGCAAATTTAACAGTATCAAGAGGAGTTAGATTATTTCCTGTTTTTCCTCCGATTGTTCCCCGAATTCCTGATATTGATTTAATTAATGTCATAGCTTCTTTTTTAGAAAGTACGACCCAAATGGATCATTTTCATACATGCAACTGCACACTCAACTCCTTTGTTTCCATGTTTTCCACCCGAACGGTCAATTGCTTGTTGCATCGTATTATCTGTTAACAAACAATAAACTACCGGTTTGTTATACTTCAGACCGACATTCATCAGACCATCCGTTGCTCCGGAACATACAAAATCAAAATGTTTTGTTTCTCCCTGAATAACAGAACCTATCGCGATTATACCATCAACAAATGTATTTTCAAGCATCATCTGACATCCCATTGGTAGCTCAAAAGCACCGGGCACATATTTTACGATAATATGATCTTCTTTAACACCATTTTCAATCAGAGTATCACGAGCTCCCTTTAACAGATTGAAGGTAATTGTATCGTTCCATTCAGAAACAACAATGCCGACTTTAAAATCGGCACCGTTGGGAACAAAATCCTTATCGTATTCGGATAAATTTTTATATTCTGTCGCCATTATTGTTTGTTTGAAGCACGAGCAATATATTTTTCAATATTATTGGTCTTGTAATAATCAAAATATTCTGATTCAATCTTTTTATACAATTCCTCTGCCTTTTCAAAGTTTTTAAGCTCCAATTCATAAACCAGTGCAGCTTTTTTAAGATACATCGGAGAAGTCATTTCATTTGGATTTTTGTCCGCAGCCTGTGTGTACAACTGAACGGCTTTTTCAAAGTTTCCTAACTCAACGTGACAATCTCCCTGAAGCCCCACAGCCATTGAAGAAGCATAAACATCCTCCAAATCAGTTTTCTCAAGGTAACTTAATGCGGATTCAAACTCTCCCTTGTCCATAAGGATACGTCCTGCAAGGTAATTGGATACTTCTCCACCAACTTTACCGTCATATTTAGCAGCTACAGTTTCAAAACCTTGTAGAGCCAGGTCTAATGAATCACTTTCCAGATAAACAAGATCCTGCCAGTAGGCTGACTTGGATTGTTCAACTGCCGGAGCATATATCATAGTTCTGTATGCCACAATTCCCAGAACAATAACAATAAGTGTACCTACTGCAATTGCGGACATTTTAAAAGTCTTATTAGACTTCACCTTTTCCAGGAATTCGTTCGAGTTTTCTAAATTATCTGTCATTTTCACGTTATTTAGCGTTGCAAAAATAATTTTTTTTTCAATCCGATCACTAAGACTTATCAACAGTTTTACGTTGAATAACTTTTAATTGCTTCTTAACAGGCAAAATTTCTCTTTACGAAACAATTCAATTACATTTGTTTCAGGTAAGAAAAATGGAAATCAGAAAACTTCATATCGTCCAGTTTAAGAACTATCAGGAAGCTGAAATCTCTTTTTTTGAGGGGGTTAATTGTTTTATAGGACCTAATGGAAGCGGTAAAACCAATATACTTGACGCCATTCATTATTTGAGTATGTGTCGTTCTTACCTGAATCCTATTGACAGTCAAAATATTCGGTTTGAACAATCGTTTTTCATGTTGCAATCTATCTGGAATAAAGACGGACAGGAAGTAGACCTGTATTGCGGGGTAAAAAAAGGACAGAAAAAGATTTTCAAGAAGAATAAAGCTGAATATGATAAGTTGGCCGAACATATAGGAAGTTTTCCTGCCGTTATGATTTCCCCTTACGATCGCAACCTGATTTCAGAAGGTAGTGAGGTGAGAAGAAAATGGATGGATGGAATTATCAGCCAGTTTGATCGCCGGTATCTGGAAAACCTCATGCGTTATAACCGGATTTTAGACCAACGAAACGCGTTGCTTAAAAATCAATTGAAGAACGGTTTTTTTGATCGCGAATCATTTGAGGTATGGGATGAACAATTGCTTGAAACAGGACGCTCTATATCTATTAAGCGTCAGGACTTTTTAAAAGAATTTATTCCTATTTTCCAGCTGTTTTATGATGAACTCGGGGCTTCGGGAGAAAGTGTTAATCTAATTTATAAATCACAGCTCATTGAAGGAGATTTCCGGTCACTTTTAGCTGTAAATATGGATCGGGATAAGCACCTCGGTTATACCAGTGTCGGAATTCACAGAGATGATCTTATATTCGAACTGAATGCGTATCCGATTAAGAAATTCGGTTCACAAGGGCAACAAAAATCGTATTTGATCGCCTTGCGTCTTGCTCAATATGAATGGTTAAAAAAACATCTGAATCAGAATCCGTTATTGCTTTTGGATGATATATTCGATAAATTAGATAATAATCGTGTTGAGAAACTGATGCAAATGGTTTCGAATCACAGTTTCGGACAGGTATTAGTAACCGACACAGATGAAGAACGTGTTAAACGAATCTTCGACAGTATACAGGAGCCATTTAGAATGTTTAGGGTTGAATCCGGTAAAATAGAGCAAATTGAGTTACAAGAAGCGTAGTAATGAAACCACTCTTGGTGAGGCAATTGATCGTCTCATCAAGGCCTATCGTCTCGACGATAAAATGTCTGAGATGGATATTCTTTCCGGATGGGAAGAGATGATGGGAAAAGCCGTTGCTATGCGAACTGAAGATTTGTATATCAAAAATCACATTCTACACATTAAACTCAACTCTTCGGTAATGCGCGAAGAGCTTTTGGCCGGAAAACAAATTATTATTCATCGCGTCAATCAAAAGGCAGGTCGACCTTATATTGTTGATGTCTGGTTCAGTTAGATCATCATGAGTTACTTTAAAAATCCGATTGTCCGTATTGAAAACGGTATCTACACCGGAAGCGGTGACAGAGCGTCTCTGTACGACTTGCTTATTCCTGAAAATTTTAATGGAAAGCTGGTTGTGTTTGTGCATGGTTATAAAGGATTTAAAGATTGGGGAGCATGGAATCTCGTTGAATTTACTTTTGTAGATGCCGGATTTGGTTTTGCAAAGATTAATCTTTCCCATAACGGAGGCACAACTGAACAGGCTATTGACTTTCCTGATCTGGAAGCCTTCGGTCGAAATACGTATTCGAAAGAAATTGATGATATACACTATTTTCTGGATCACCTTTCGGAAATGAAGCTGCCGGAACACTCGCTTCATTTGATCGGGCATAGCAGAGGAGGAGGTGATGTTATTATTGCAGCTTCGGAAAGTAAACAAATAACATCCTTTGCAACCTGGGCAGCGATTTCTTCTATCTCCCAAAGAATGCCTGACGGAGAAAAACTAGAAGCATGGAGAAGTAGTGGAGTCAGATTTGAATTAAATTCCAGAACACATCAGGAAATGCCTGTTTTTTTCTCGCTTTATGAGGATTTCATCCAGAACAAAGAACGTTTAGATATCGAAAAGGCCTGTAGTAAGATTCATGTACCTCGCCTAATTATTCATGGATCAGACGACACAGCTGTTTCGATACAAGAAGGAGAACGACTGGCTGAATGGTTAGTTACTCCATTGATCGAGATACCGGGTGCTTCACACACTTTTGGAGCATCACATCCCTGGGAAAGCTTTGTTTTACCGGAAGACTTAAAGACCGTATGCGAGCTCACTCTCCGATTTTTTAATGATCAAATAGTATAAAAACAACTCTTCGTAGCTATGTTGCATCCCCGATTAGTTCTTATCATTGGAATTTGTTGCGTTTCTATTTTTCCGGTTTTAGTGAAACTAGCCCCAGTAAATGAGATCACTTCTGCGTTTTATCGGTTATTCTTTGCAGCGATTTTGTTCTTTGTACTGAGTCTCGGAACGCGAAAATTACGTTATCCGGGAGCACGAAAATTTGTAACAATAGTAGTCTGTGGAATTTTATTTGCTTCCGATATTGCGGTCTGGAACAAATCAATTGAACTTTCGTCAGCTACTCAGGCAAGTTTGTTAACTAACCTGGCTCCGGTATGGGTTGGTATAGGCGCTTATTTTTTCTTGAAAGATAAACCCAAACGCAATTTTTGGATCGGAACTGTCATCTCTCTAGTTGGTATGGTCATTCTTATGGGATGGGAGTATTTTTTTAAACTTCAATTTGACACCGGATTTATACTGGCAATCATTTCAAGTTTAATTTACGCTTTTTATATCATAGCCAGTAAACGAATTCTGAATGAAGTGAATGTGATCAACTTTATGTTCTGGAATATGTTATCGGCATCCGTTTTCCTATTTCTACTCACGATGGTCTTTGATACGGAACTTTCTGGCTTTTCAACTGATACCTGGTGGTATTTGGTGTTACAAGGAGTTGTTTGTCAGTTTATCGGTTGGTTATGTATCAGTTTTGCCTTAAAAAATATGCGGGCCAACCGGGTATCCGTCAGTTTACTTCTATCGGTTGTTTTTACCGCTTTATTTGCCTGGTATATCCTCAGTGAACCCATTACAGCTAACATGATCATCGGAGGAATGATTGTCTTACTTGGGATTGGAGTTACTTTTATAGAAAGAAAGTCAAAATCAATCGTTTAGATGACACTTGTTTAATTGATTCTTTAATTCCTGTATTCGCTCTGACTTACCTCTTTCACGAAGGTTTCTTGCACTGTTTGTATAGTACATATGTTCATTTTCCAGGTAATTCAATTGAAATAGAATCCACTCTCTATCCGTCATCACAGTTCCCTGGTAAGCAAGTTCCAGACGCAGTTTGGCAGCTATCGCATGATAATCCTTTCTCCCCAAATAATCGTGATCCGCATCACACAAAATTTGCTCCATCAACGTTCGGGGTTCTACACTGTGTTTCGTAGCTTCTATGAGTTCTGTTATGCGAATAATCTCGGAAGGAGAGTAACCAAATTCCGGAAGAATCTCTCTTGCCATTTGGATCGCAAAATCTTCGTTATCTGTTGGACGTAATAAATATCCCGAATCGTGAAATAAAACGGCGGTTCTTAATAAAATAAGATCAATACCTTTAACTCCTTCGAGTTCAGCATACAATACAGCTGATTTCTCGACATTAATCGTATGCTTTAAACTGTGGTAGTACAATTCATCCGGTAAACTATCCTTTAGTTTTTGGAGAACGGATTTTCTGGCCAGATCAAAGTCCATCGTTTCCAACCCTAAAATTCTCCTCAAATCCGGATTAGGTGCGTTTCCTCTGCCAAATAAAGAATGTTCATATACGAGATGTGCTATTTCATACAATTCAAAGACCCCTCCTCGTTTAACAATCTCCTTTTCTCCAAGCCGGTTCAGTTTAAAATAAGTTGAAATTTTATCTGCTATCGGGCGGGTAATCGTTATCTGATTCGGTTCGCAACTCTGTTCAGCCCTAGAAGCAATGTTAACCGTATCTCCCCACACATCAAAACTCTTCTTTTTATTCCCAATAATACCACAAACCAAAGGTCCTGCGTGAATTCCTATACGGATTTTCCAGAAGGGGAGTCCGTTTGAATCCGCAGCAAGGTTATCCTGAATAACATAGTTTCGTATCTCAACGGCAGCAAGTGCAGCTCTTATTTCCGGCTCGGGTAAATCTTCATTTACTCCTGCAATAGCCATATAGGCATCTCCAATCGTTTTTATTTTTTCCAGGTGGAAACGATCCATTACACTGTCGAAAAAGGTAAAATACCTGTCAAGCTCTTTTACCAGTTCCATAGGATTTAGTCTTGATGACCGGACGGTAAACTGAACAAAATCGGTAAAAAGAACAACTGCGTTATCCATTCGTTTCGGATAAAACTGACCGTATTCATTGACTTCCTTCAATACATTCTTCGGAAGAATATTCGTCAGTAGTTCCTGAATTCGCTTGTCCTTGAAGTATAAGGTCTTAAAGACAGAGAATTTGGCTTTTATAACGTTCGGATTGAACGGTTTATGAAAACAGTCTACTGCACCTTCCTGCATTCCCCGTACCAATCGGGTAGAGGACATATTATTATCCGAATAGATAATGGTGTAAATATCTTTTGTAGAATCATTTTCCGAAAGGGTTTCCAGAAATTCAAAACCATCCATACGCGGATGATCCATATTCAAAAGAATAATAGCAACAGGAAGTCGTCTTAACATAGCCAGCGCTCCGTAGGGAGAAGGGGCATGAATAAAATTATTGGTGCTATCTCTAAGGATTGCATTTAGTGCTTTAAAGTTCTTTTCACTTTCATCGACAATAAGGATATTAATCGGGTGATTATAGTTCATTTTGTATCAAAAAAGTCTTTTGGTATTCCTACTGCTAACTTAATGAATATCCTTAATAAAGTCAGGAAAAACAGCAAACTTTGTGTTTTGTTCAGTTGAACTGCCATTTCACGAGAAAACCGGAGTTCTTTTGGTAAAACATTGTATTTTCGCAATAAAAATCACATGTTTCCAGCGCTCAATTTACCAAAAGCTGAATTATCGATCTCCAAAAAAGGAGAGAAGTACTACGTTTTTGATACTTGGAGAAAAAAACAACTGTTGCTTACGCCTGAAGAATGGGTTCGGCAACATTTACTTCACTTTCTGGTCACAGAAAAAAAGTATCCTTCAGGTTTGATCGCTTCGGAACAGGGAATTACTGTTAATAAACTATCGAGAAGGTGTGATGCGGTCGTTTACGGGAAAAACGGATCTCCCGTAATGATTATCGAATGTAAAGCTCCCCATATCCCTATTGAAGAAAAGACATTTCAGCAAATAGCACAATACAATTCGAAACTACAAGTGGATTACCTGTTAGTAAGCAACGGTATAACACATGTCATTGCTAAGATTGACAGGGAAAACAACCGGATCAACTATTTAACCGACTTCCCGGAGTTCATTCAACTAGATAGGTGATGATCAGCTCACTTTTTCCGTTTCGTAAATCGCACAAATTTGTTCCAGTGCAAAATCAATTTCCTCCTTTGTGGTATAACGACTGAACGAAAAACGGGCATTAGGTCTGCTCATATCCGCATGGATTCCTTCCAGGACATGACTCCCTTTATTAGATCCGGAAGAGCAGGCACTTCCACCACTACAGGCAACTCCCCGCATATCTAATGTAAAGAGGAGGACACCTGATTTTTCATGAGGAGGGAAACAAACATTTAAAACGGTATAAAGACTTTTTTCCGGTGTTATATCTCCATGAAAACCAACATCAGGTAGTTTGTTTTGTAGCTCACTGATAAAATAGGATTTTAATTCCTGAACATGTTGCTGATGCCCTTCGACATCTTCATATGCCAAATCCATCGCTTTAGCCAATCCAACTATTCCGTATAGATTTTCGGTTCCGCCCCGTAAACCTCTTTCCTGAGCACCACCATGAATAATGGCATGGAAAGGTATCCGTTCATTCACATACAAAAACCCCGCTCCCTTAGGACCGTGAAATTTATGCGCTGCGCACGTTACAAAATCAACATTCAAATCTTTCAGATCAAAAGCGTAGTGCCCCATTGTCTGAACGGTATCTGAATGAAAATAGGCTCCAGATTCGCGGCACATTTCACCAACTCGACGAAGATCCATCAGATTTCCAATCTCATTGTTGGCATGCATTAATGAAACGAGGGTTTTTGGTCCTGCAGCTAATAATTCACTCAGATGCGATACATCCACATGTCCTTTTTCATCCAACCGAACCATAACCAATTCAACATTGCGTTGAGCACAATGATGTTCTACAGTATGTGAAACCGCGTGATGTTCAATAGGAGAGGAGATAATACGTTCAACTTTCAAATCATTAATTGCACATAAAATTGCCATATTATCTGCTTCCGTACCACCGGAAGTAAAAATAATCTCTTTAGGTAAACAGTTCAGATGCTTTGCAATTGTCCTGCGTGATGCTTCGATTAAGCCTTTACTTTTTCTCCCGAAAGTATGTGTAGACGAAGGGTTTCCAAAATCCTCGCGGATACACTCTGCCATTATATCTGCCACCTCGGGAGCCACCGGCGTGGTAGCTGCATTATCTAAATAAACACGCATAACATATTGTTTTTCGGCAGCAAATATAATAAAGTTCGAGGGTGAATATCAATATTCACAGGAGGTTTCACAATAAAAAAATGGAAAAAATGGAAATGCTAAACTAACCGAAAACCTTTTTAAGTAGTTCCGAAACTCTGGCAGCCGGATTTTTACGGATTTCCTTTTCTTCTTTTGCAACCTGAACAAACAACCCGTCAATTGCTTTTTCAGTAACGTATTCCTCCAGATTTGGATTGATCTTACTTACAAATGGTATTTTATTATAGGTAGTGACTAAAGTTGTCCAGTGACGCGTAGCCCCAACTTTATCCAGTGAGGATTTAATGACCGGCTGAAATTTGTCAGATAAAGACACACGGGTAGTCTTATCAAGATAACGTGTAGCCGCATCATCTGATCCCTTCAGAATTCCCATTGCATCCTGTAAAGTCATAGACCGGATAGCGGAAACAAAAATATCCTTTGCACCGTTTGCGGCATCTTCGGCAGCACGGTTCATTGATTCGATTGCATCATCAACCAATTTATCCTGACCAATAGAACGAAGTTTTTCTTCAGCTACTTTTGCTTCTTCGGGAAGAAAAATTTTAATCGAAAGGTCTTTAAAATACCCATCGGGTTTCGAAAGTTGTTCAACTCCTTTTTCAACACCACGGGTTAATGCTTCTTTTAATCCTCTTCCAACTTCTTCTTCCGAAAGCGCACTTGTATTTGAACCTGTAACAGAACTCGCTTTTTCTTCAGCTTGCTTTAATACGCCTTTTAGTGTTTGTCCATTTACTGAGAAAGTAAAGGCAGAAAGAGCCAGTATTGTAACGAATGTATATTTCATAACTTTATATTTTCTATGAAAGTAGCAAAAACCAAGCCAAAAAAGAACGGTTATTTAAAAACAAGATTTCCGTCTCCGGATTTGATCACTTCCAACTCGGAAGGGGTACCGTAACACCAGACATCTCCGGGACCATCAATCGTTACCTTTAACGGAATATTGTCTGCATTACATTGTATAATCCCCTGAGAACTGCTCGTTATTTCCAATGCTCCTGTCACTTTAAGTCCCGAAACGTCCGCATATCCGTTATCATGTACCTGAAAATGTGCGTATCCCACAGTTCCTGTAAATGTATAATCTCCAACCCCCTCCACAACACTGGCGTTACTATAAGTTGTATTGATATGGAGTCGCACTGATCCGGAACCTTTGTTAACAAATAAATTGAAATACTCACCAGTGACCGGAAGTTGGTTAGTTAGACTATCTGACCCTATATATTCAATCCGCTGCAATTTTTTGTAATGAATTTCAACATGTATTTTCGTGTCATAGGATCTAAGAAAATTACACTTGTTTTCATTAGCCAGATGTAGCGTATTCCCAGCATAATAATACCCTAAATGGCGAATAAGGTTTTCACCTCCGGTAACCCGAACAAAATTAGCGGTGTCGGGTACAAGGTTATAGGAGAGATTTTGCCACAAATACATTTCAAAGAAACTTTCCAGAGGGAAATCAACCGTAACATTGTCTCCGGTAGATTTGAAACAGGTTCTGTTCTCTTCCTTTTTACAACTTAAAAGGAAAATCATACAACCTGCTATGAATAGTATCTTTTTCATTTCCGTTTTAACTTGAATTGATAACCGAATCCAAGTTCAAAATAATCCGCTTTCGCCCAATGAGATTTAACAACAGCGTTTAAGTAAAAATTTCGTCCTAATTCTACACGTCCCCCTAATTTGTGAAAGAACCAACCGTTAGGATTGTAAGGGTTGTATGCGTAGATTCCCATTCCCACATAGAAAATGAAACGCTGAACGTGCAGGTCATAAGAAGTAAATACTCCCACCTGAGCTGTTTCCCAAAAACTCTGATCCGAAGGAGAAGATTTAAAATTCCGATTAGCCTCGTTATAGATCAGATCAATTCCCGTCGAAAGACCGGATTTTTCTCCAAAACGCTTACTCATATAAGTATTAACTCCAAAAACAGGAAAAGCTTTCGTCTGATACGCATAGTTTGTATTCATTGAAAAAATTCCATGCAACAAAAGGCTCCATCCCGTTTCAGCCGGTTCAAATTCAGGATCCAAATATTCCGGTTTTTTTAGGTAAATCCCATAGTTCAGAAAAACAGAGGGAATATTCAATCCCAGATTCGGTTTTTTTGTTCCGGAATTCGAATAATGCGTAAAATCTACTCCCAACCCCAGAAAACCATGTTTAAACTTAAACTGAACATCCATTCCCAGAATAACCAACAAGTTCATATAGGTACCTATTGCATTATTCTTCGGGTTTTCCAGTTGGTCAAATTTCTTAGTTAGGTAAGCAAAACCGCCTGCCAATCTTGAATTTAAAGCCCATTTGGGACGACTTACGAATGGTAATTTTACATTTGCGCCGATTCCTATGGCCTGTCCCAGCACATCACGGTTATTATTATAAGTTACAGTTGCCATCAACCCAAAAGTCGGGTACTTGTAGGCTTTGTGCCAGTATCTACTTCCGTTGGTATGAAAATTCAGAATGATCTCGCCTGAATAAAAATGAGAGTTCACCAAATGATTCATATTCGCTCTGTGAGCAATAAGAAACCCGGCTTTCGGACGAATTTCGATACTTTTGCCATAATCACGAAGCTGGGAAAATAATCCCGTAGCAAAGAGTAGAGCACAGCAAGTTAACTTCCATTTCATCACCGCAAAAATAAAAAAGTTCTTGACCTGTCAGAATAAAATATAGCGGAATGTTTGAATAGCCTAGCGGTATCTGTAGTGACCAATAATTTGAAACGAAAACAAACAGTCTTCAAAAACCTGTCCCAAACCTATATTGTGTACGATCAGAAATCGTTGATGATCTGCCGTTTTTTTTGCTGATACAATTCCGATATGCGTCATCCCTCCAGATAATCTCCAGCAAACGATATCTCCGGGCAAGTAATCATCCGCATTATCAGAGATTTTCAGTGTAGTGCCTTTTCGTTCAAAAAACTTCATCAGATTAGGCACTCTTCTGTGATCAATATTCGGGTCTGTTTTGGTTAGCCCCCAAATCTTCGGGTAAAGAGAGAAGTTCGGTTTCATATCTTCGTGTACTAATTTCTGCAAATCAATGCCTAATTTCCGATATGCCCGGATTACTACATCTGTACAAACTCCTTTTCCTTCCGGAACATCCCCGCCCGGATAAGTGATAGAATAGTACGTAGGATCATATACAACCGGAACAAGCGTCAACTGTCCTGCTTTTAGTGCCAACTGCTGATAAAAGCTATCCTGAGCCGAAACGATAACAGAAAAGAACAAAAAGAATAAAACGAGTACTTTTTTCATACACATAGATTTACTTCATAAGTACAAAATTCGTTCCTGAATTTAGGCAGAGAGCGAACGGGTATCAATCCTGTGTACAGGTTTTAGGTACTGTCGTATAAGAGGCCATTTCTCCGGGTGATTCTCTAACAGTATTTTTATTTTCATAGTGCTCTTCTTTACAGCATCCGTAAGAGCAGGCGGTGTAACCTGTAATTGTTCGGCAATATGTTTCCCGTTAACCGGAATCTGCTCCTTTGTCAATTCCATTGCAGCACTTTCATATTTATCAAGTAACGCAATGGTTTTATCATATTTAGAGGAGACAGAAGATCTATCGGGATTTCCAGATGATTCCTCTTTCTCCAGAAATGAAGTAGAAATAGTGATGCTTTGCTTCATAAACTGTGTTACCCGTTCCAGTTCAACAGCACGCATGAGTGTTCTTTTCAGTGTTTGATCCGTCCATTTTTCAGACATCAACTTTTCAGTGGCAGTATCGGACAAATGACAGGAAACTCCCATTTCTACAGCTATTTCATGGATAATTAGAGCTAATTTTTCTCTTTTTTCGGTCTCTATTCCTGCTTTAAGTTCAGTAAGTTCTTTTTGTGTCTGTTCCAGTTCTTTTTGCAGATTCTCTTGACCCGAAGAAAATAATTCCATCAGTTTTCTATCCTGAATCTGGCGTTCGTATTCAGACGAACAAACCGAATAAAGCAATGCTCCGATCTGTTCTTTATCCTCTGTTGTTAGGTTTATGGTGGAATTTCGCATCCGGAAGGGGTTCACATGCTTTGGAAATTCCAACAGATAAATATCTGACTGTTGGTCCTGATTATTCGGAATAAATAAAGCCAGACAAAAATGATCCAATTCACTTTCCAATCCAAGCTGGGTATTCACCTGGCTTGTACCGGAAGAGAAGAAGTCGGCTCGCACCCAGGCATATCTTGATTTTCGATTTCTCAGCTTTATTAAATGAATACCATTCGGAGAATTCACAGATAGAGCAGTAAACGATTCCCCATCAAAAAAGTACAGCTTATTCTCTTTGGTAATTAAAGCCTCCACGCGTGTTAATCCCGGAACCCAATCCTGAAATCGATTCAGAAGAAAGTCTGATGGATGATATGTCAGGGATAACCGCATATATAGAGAATAACTAAATCAAAATTAAGCAAAACTTAATTATAATTCAATTATTAAGCGAACAAAAATTAAGAAGCAAGTAAAAACTTAATCTTATTACCTCGTTATACTCATCTCCTGATCTTTGTACAATCAAGGAAAATAAAAAACAATCACACAATGAACATAGCTGCAAAAAACAATAGTGAGTTAATAGAAATTAAGCAGGAACTAAAAAATCTACTCAAAGAATTAACTGTTGAATTATTACTTGCGCTTCGCACACTTTTTACTTTTTTGAAAGAGTGGTGGAGGAAGTTTATAACTGATTTCTCTATTTCCAATATTCGAAAAGAAGGTTTTCTTACAATTCTTTGTCGAAGATCCGAATCTTTCTTTGGTATTCATTCTTTGCAAAAAGAACCCAACATCCGAAAAATTATAAAAAAGAACGTTAAGCGAAATAGTAAAAAGATCGTTTTATTTCCTCTCTTCTTGTTAATAACTTTATCTAATCACTTGATTAAAGCCCTTAAAAGAGGTAAAAAACAGAAAAAAATGAATAAAAAAGTAAATTATTATTTCAACGGTTAAAAACCTATAAATAAACTATTTAAACAATGTTGTTTATTGTTTTTATTAAGACAACTAGTTTATTAATGTAATTTTTTATAGTAATAATGAAACTTTTCAACATTTAATACAGTAAAAGAATTCGAAATAAATTTTGAGATATGAATTTTATTGAACCTATTATGATTAATAACACATTGAATACAGCCCGGTATAAACTAAAATTGCACCAGGAAAGAGGAGCAAACAGTGAATTGTCAATATTTGAAGTTGCTAATCTGATGGATATTCTCAGGGCATCTGAAAATGACGAGAGCATTCCTAAAACTCCTATATTCTTCGGGTATAGCCTGAATTGATTTTTTCAATCATTTATACCCCATACAGCAGTGACGTAATTTGTAACATCACTGCTTTTCTTATGTATATAGTTCTACTACATAGATCTTTCCGCTACAATTAAGAAATTTTCCTACGCTATAAAATATCTTTATAACAGAGTAGGGGATTCCTGTCTTAAAATCTTTCTGTATTACTATCTTAAGTAATGGATACATTTGTAATCAGCCATTCTGTTTTATAAAGTTATTTTTTTACATTACATTTGTAACATGAGTATACAGAACCGGATACAAATGATTATGCGCATGAACAATCTTAACGCATCTCAGTTTGCCGATAAGATAGGCGTACAAAGAAGTAGTATTTCTCATATTATTAGTGGTAGAAACAAACCTAGTCTTGATTTTCTGCAAAAAACATTGGATAAGTTTCCACGTGTAAACGCAGATTGGTTAATCACAGGTAAAGTTAAACAAGAACAAACTGTTACAAATGTAACCGAAACGCAGCAGCTAAAAGAAGAACCTCTCGCTGAATACAAGAAGACCCCACCCCTTGAACAGTCTAAAAAAGAAGAGACACAAGCCAAAGAAAATACTGCTCAAGTAGAAAAAATAGTATGGTTTTATTCCGACGGAAGCTATCGTATATTTGAGAATAAATAACTTCTGTTACAACAGTTTATTATCAGAAGCTTTCTGTACAGCTTCCAACTTGTTCCTTACCTGTAATTTTTTATAAATGTTCTCAATATGCTTACGAACAGTAAAATAACTGATATTCAAATTAGAAGCAATTCGTTCATAAGTCAGTCCACTCTTGAGTTGATTTAATAATTCCAATTCTCTCGGAGTTAATCCGAAATCTTCTGTAGTTTTCACTCCCTGAAACGGTGTTTTCACCATTTTTAAGGCACGTAATGCAATTCCGGGACTCATTGCTGCTCCACCTAATGTTGTGTCGGTAATCGCCTTGTAAAGCATCTCTCCATTGTCTTCTTTTAAGAGATACCCCGTAGCTCCGGCCATAATTGCATTGAACAGACTTTCGTCATCGTCAAACATAGTAATCATCAGTATTTTTATATGCGGCCATCGTTTCACAATCTCACGAGTAGCCTCAATACCGTTCATTACCGGCATTTGAATATCCATCAGGATAATTTCAATATTGTTATCCTCCTCTAATTTACCCAACAGGTCACTACCGTTGGGTGAAATGTGTTTTATCCTGATCTCTTCATACGGCTTTAAACGCTCCAAAAGAGCCTGTAGAGCCAATTGGTTATCCTCTGCGATTGCTACGCGTATTTTATTCATATTGTTTGCTTTTTAGTGTAAATTTTCCGGCAATTGTAGTTCCTTTCCCTATAATACTATCTATACTCAGTTCACCTCCCAGTTCCCTAATTCGATACTCCATATTCCGCAACCCATTTCCTGTACGTCCCTTCTCTTTATCAAAGCCCTTCCCGTAATCCCTCACCTCAAACTGAACTGTTTCTAAATCACATTGAAAGACAATATCTATTGATGGGGTTTGCGCATACTTTAGCGCATTATTAACAGCTTCCTGAATCAGACGGATAAGGTGTGTCGTTTCTGTTTCATTCAATTCTGCACTTTCATTACCTATCACATCTATAGACACTTGAATGCTACTGTTGTCGGGAGAGAGAAACTCTCTCATACGCAAAGCTATTTCATCCAGCGAAGCATTTTCATTATTCAAAATCCAAACCGTATTACGCAGCTCCTTCATCGTGCGCTTCAACATACTCCGCACATTACTGATCCGCTGATCTCCTGTAAGCGCATCATCATTATTCAGGTTTTCTACACTGGCATTGATAAAAGTGAGATAAGAACCTATATTATCATGCAGTTCCCGCGAAATGCGGAGTCTGTCTTCCTGTATTCTGTTCAGCGCTTCCTGTCTTGCCAGAGTAAGTTCCAGGTTCTTTCTTCTTACCTCTTCCTTTTTACGGTAATAGAATAGAATCGCTGCAATAATAACCAGTATCGTAATCAGGATTACTCCCCATACGACATACTGTAAACGCTGCTTTTCTAATCGGTTTACCTCCAAGTCCTTTTGCTGTTTAAGCACTTCTTTTTCTTTTTCAGCAGTTTCGTACTTCACCAGGGCATCTGTCAACTCAACTTCGCTTTCGATCTCATTTAATTCTCCCTGAAGCTCGCTGAATTTTAATTGATTTTCATACGCTTCTTTAAACTGATTTACTGAAGCAAATGAAAAAGCGATGTAGGAATACACCTCCAGAAGATCTCTTCTTTCATCCGTTTCTTCCGAATATTTCTTTGCTTCTGTCAGGAAGTGAATGGCTTTCTGATACTTTTCCAAATCATTGTACAGATTACCCAATGCCGTCGTAACGACAATTTTCTGTTTTACAGGCAAGAGACTTATTTTTTCATAAGCCTTTAAAAAATAGGGGATAGCCTCCGTATAAAACCCTTGTTTCTTTAACAGGTTCCCTATGTTTATTTCAGGATCAACCTGAGCCGAGGGATTATTACTCTTTATTCCATATTCATAGGCTAGTAAATAATAGTACATAGCACTATCCTGATGGCCAAGGTTCTTGTGAGATAGACCTATATTATTGTAACCAAAAGCTATAGATGTGTAGTCATTCAGTTCCAGTTTAATCTTCTGTGCTTTGCGGTAATATTCAAGTGCCTTTTTTTCATTTCCATAAGCATCTGCCCACATATTACCGATCTGATTCAGAGCCTTTGATTTCGATTTTGGATAACTATCTCCACAATCTTCTATAGATTCAAGTAGTAGTTTAATTGAATTATCTAAATCATCTTTATGATAGTAAAATAAAGCCAGGTTATATTTATTTGTAATTACCGATGCTGTATCGTCTGTACTCGCAAAATAATGAACAATTTTCTCACCGAGATCAATTGCCATATCCATATCTCCCATATCGTCGTAGATACGGGCTATCTGTCCATTGGTAATCCAGTAATTATCCAGATTCCCTATATTTTTAAACGACTCTGCTGCCAATTCGAATCTCGCAATACTACTTTCTCTTTCTCCTTTTCTAAGAAAAGCTTGCCCCATTCGATAATTTACACGAGCTCTTTTCTCAAGACTATCCGAGCTGATTTCGGTGTACGCTTTATTGTAGTAAAACAGGGCTGAATCGTATTCATAATCCCCATAAAAAACATCTGCTTTATCCAGGAATAAAGATTCCTGAGCATTTAATGCACTGAAATAAAAAATAGAAGCTAATAAGCAGGTTACAAGAATATTCTTCATAGTTTACTCTATCAATACGTCTAAATTTAGATGTTTTTGACAAAATTGAAAGGAATTGATAAATAATACAATACGACAATAGTCTTATTTACCATCCACTAAAGAAAATACTATGAAAAAATAACTCCACTGGCTACTAATTCATCCTTGTCATAAAAAGCAGCAAACTGACCGGGAGTAATCCCTCTTTGCAGTTTTTTAAACAGTACATAATACCCTTCCTCTTTTCGTAGTAAAACTCCTTCTTGAAGAGCTTGTCTGTATCGTATACGAACTTTAAAATCAAAGACATTACCCATCTCTAATTGAAGTGAAGGTTTAATAATATGAAAATCTTCTTCTTTGATAAATAGTGCCCACCTGTTTAGCCCAGGATGATCATCTCCCTGACCGGAGAAAACAATATTATTTCGTGTATCGGTAGCTAAAACAAAAGAGGGAAGGGGGCGACCTCCGATATGCAGACCTTTTCGTTGTCCTATGGTATAAAAATGAGCTCCCTGATGTTCAGCCACTTTAACACCTTGTTCTTTTGAGAAAACAAATGGCTTACTCAACTCCTCTACCTGCTCAAGAACAGGTGAAATAGAATGATAACGAATTAATTGAGGTAAGTCGGCAGGAACTTCAATAACTTCTCCCGTTTTCACCTTCAATTGTTGTTGCAAAAACTCGGGAAGTGATATTTTCCCGACAAAACAAAGTCCTTGCGAATCTTTTTTCTCTGCAGTAATCAACCCCGCATCCTTTGCTATTTTTCGAACCTCTGATTTTTGTAGATCTCCTACCGGAAAAAGAGCTTTTGAAAGCTGATCCTGACTTAACTGACACAAAAAGTAGCTCTGATCCTTTCCGGAGTCTAATCCGGACAACAAACCAAACGTTCCGTCTTCATGTTCAATTCTTCGGCAATAATGACCTGTGGCTACGTAATCAGCCCCCAGATCCATCGCTGCTTTTAGAAACACATCAAACTTTATTTCCCTGTTGCACAACACATCGGGGTTTGGCGTCCGACCTGACTCGTACTCAGCAAACATATAATCAACAATCCTTTCCTTGTACTCTTTACTCAAATCAATAACCTGAAAGGGGATACCTAAGTGCTGAGCTACCAGAAGTGCATCGTTCGAATCATCAATCCATGGACAGTCATCTGAAAGGGTAACTGACTCGTCATGCCAGTTTCTCATAAACATTCCAATTACTTCATACCCCTGTTCTAATAAAAGGTAAGCAGCAACACTTGAATCCACACCTCCTGACAACCCTACAACAACTCTTTTTTTCATAATCAAGTGCAAAATTAATCAAAAATGAAGTGTTATGATAAGTTTACTAAAATCACAGGTATCTAATAACAGAAGGCTTATAAATCAATTGTCAATTTAATTACATTTGTAACTGAATTAATCTTTTAAGAATAAAATAGTTATACGTAAATGTAACATATGTAACAATGGTTATTTGTCACTTTTGAGCTTTAAGTCACATTTGTAACATATACTTTTATCTTCGATTAACTATAATTAACAAATCAAATTGGTGCATTTTGTATCTTTGACGCATGAGAAAATGGACAATACTACTCGTAACAGCACTATTCAGCTCTTTTCTTATCCAGGCACAGAATTGTCCGGAGGTAACCGTATCGGGGCGGGTGGTTGATTCTTTACAACTTCCTGCCTTTTATAATTTGATGATTATTAATAAATCATCAGGAAAAGGATATTTCGGACGCCCTGACGGGTCATTCACTTTTGCTGCTAATAATGGTGATTCAATTGTATTATCTATAACGGGTTATAAAAGCGTGGGATTTGTGGTAAACGACAACCAGTATTGTACTATGCGTATTACCAAAACGATTGCTCAGTTATCCTATCAGTCTTCGGATGTAGTTGTAAAACCTATAAAAACACTGGATCAACTCAAAGAGGAACGTGAACGACTAGCTTTTAAGGAGACGCGTTCCATTACAGGAATAAATGTAATTCAAAGTCCGATTACAGCTCTTTATGAACGCTTCAGTAAAAAAGAACGATCCAAGAGACTTGTTGCTGAAATGGAGCATCAGGACAATATTAATCTAGTATTGCGTGAATTACTTCGTAATTATATTTCGTATGACATTATTGATTTAGATGAAGAAGAGTTTGTAGAATTTATCCAATTCCTTAATATTTCTGAAGAATTCCTGAAAACAGCATCTGATTATGACCTGATCCTGTTTATTAAAGATAAATTAGAACATTACAAATCCATCAACAACTTGGTCCCCAAGCATACGGAAGAAGAATATATTTATGAGGAAAAGTAACCTGTGATCAGGAAAGTTTGGGGTTGTTTTTATGCCTAGTATGATCTCTGCCTGTTTTCTTTTCCAGGTTTTTGCGCATTGCACTTTCTAAATCGACTCCTGTTTGATTAGCAAGACAAATCAGTACAAAAAGAACGTCGGCCAGTTCGTCACCCAAATCTTTGTTTTTGTCACTTTCCTTTTCACTTTGTTCTCCATAGCGGCGCGACATAATGCGCGCAACTTCTCCCACTTCCTCCATAAGAACTGCTGTATTGGTCAATTCGTCAAAATAGCGAACACCATACTCCTTTATCCAATCATCAACAATTTTCTGTGCTTCCTGAAGTGTCATAGTTATTTAACATCGTGTATTTCCAGATCAAAAATCAATATGGAGTGGGCCGGTATTTCACTTTTTTCCTGTTGACCATATCCTAAATCAGGAGGGATAAATAATTGTGCTTTTGTACCAACATGCATATACAACATGGCTTCACGCCAACCTGTAACCAATCGTTTCAAATCCAAATCTACAGGATTTCCCAATTGACTGTCAAAAGGTCTGCCATTTGTGAGATACCCTTTATAGTTTACTGAGATGATAGCGTCATAAGGAATTTCGGGACCATCTCCCTCTTCAATAATACGATAGTACAAACCGGACTCTGTCCGTACCGCATCTTCAATTTCTTTTTCCTTCAGGTATTTTTGAATTTCCTGATCAAACAAAGCCAGTTCTTCCTCCGAATACCCCGAGCAAGCCGTAAGTATCGATAGTGTTATTAATGGTAAAAGTCTAAAAAGTCCCTTCATTTAAAACAAAATTGGTTGTACGGTATATCCTTTCTTTCTCAGTAATTCGATAACTCCGTTTTCTCCGGCCAAATGGGCAGCTCCCACTGCAATAAACGCATTCTTTTCAGAGATAATTTCTTCAATTTCAGGAATCCATGCCTTATTTCTATTCGTTAACAGGATATCCTCAAAATCTAACAACTCCTGAGAAGTTTCTTTCATAAAAACAGCCAGACTATCCAAATTACCCGCCCGGTATATTTTTTGTAACTTCTCCGTTTCTTCCTCCATTTTATCTTTTTCCTCAAAATACTGGGCTATCATTGAACCCATACCGCTCTGAGGAATTTGGTCAAAGAATCCCAACTGTTGCTCTACTGTCTCCAGTCCGATGATCTCCGTTTCGTTTTCCTTCGCAAGATTCGTGAACGAAAGCTCAAAAGACTCTGTTTCTCCGGAGAATTGTTTTGAAGTCACTAATTGCAATATGATAAAAGGTTTCATTCTTCCAAAAGCAAGATCAAAGGCTTCTTTATTCATATTCATTTCACTTTCCATGAAATCATAAACAAGCTCCATTTGTTCTACAGTGAAATAATCGTTGATAGACTCTCCTTCGGGCAATAGCATCAGACTCATTGCCGAAGCGTAATCGGGTAGAGCTCCCAATTCCATAACAAGAACATCTGATTTTTTCACCAAATTCTGAAGTTTCTCCGGAAAATAAAAGTATTCTTTATTGATCAGATGCATCGTACCATACAGATAAGCATCTGTGGTCATTCCTTCTTTTTCAATTTTCCACAAAAGGGAACTTTCCGGTGTTGATTCCGCTTGTTTTTCTACTCCACAGGAAAACAAAAAGGGGAGTAACATAGCTAATACAACTGGTAATTTATTCATCGTTTATTTTTTGGTCAGTTCGACAAGATAATGATAATCTTTATCATAGAGCAGCTCCACCGAAAAGCCTACTTTTTCAGCACAATCACTCAAGGTGTGGAAATCAACATATAACCATTTAAACCAATCTCCTTCCGTATTTTTATACTGCATCTGAAAATCGTACTCACCATAATATTCAGTGTTCAGATTTACCCAATATCCCCCTTCATCATCTTCGTAGAGATACCGCAAATCACTGGAGTCACAAAGTACTTTTCCCGTTGGAGTAGTCAGTTCAAAAGCTTTTCGTAATGTAAGCTCAAGATTTTTCAATTCTCCTCCTATACCGATTCCGTTCATAAGAAAAAGAAGGGTATCATATTGCTCCCCCTTCAGATCAAAAAAATCAATACATCGACTGTTTAATTCCTGAGTAATGTGGTATTCAACAGCTCCTTTGGACAGTTCGATTAAGGAAACATCCAAACCTTGTTGATTTAACCATTTCGCATGACATCCCGCACCGGCTCCCACATCAAGAATCTTTCCCGAACAACGCTTCAGAGCTATTTGTTCCAGGTCAGGCATTTCTTCAAAACCCCGGAAGAGCAATTCTACTTCCATACTGTCATCCTCGCAAAGTTCTGAACGAACAATAATATCAGGTGTCGGGTTACCTTTCACATAGTCGTGAATCGCGTGTCCGAAAGGATCTTTCTCAAACATGATTAATTCTAGTAGTCGTATTCGTCGTAACTCTCAAAGCCTTCTGAAAAGTCTTCGTCATCATATGCATCTATGTCGTCAAACATATCTTCGTCTTCTTCACTGAAATCAGATTCCATCAAAAAGTCTTCACTTTTGGAATTTTCATCGGGAGCTTTACCAATAGATAAGGCCACATAAGGACTGATAACCGCTTCGTCTGTTTCCTGTTGCAGCTCAATAAGAAAAATCCACATTTTCAGGAAATCGTGAACAAGTATAATTTTCTGGTCTGCCTCTTCTACCATCGCATCTAAAGAGGTTTGATTCATAAGAATAGTTTCACTCTCTTCCTCACCAAAAGACATATCCATCAGGGTAATTTCTTCCCCTTTGTCCCAGTCCTCATTACTCATGTAGAATGAGGCCATTTCTTCATTTTTAAATCCAAAAGCATCCAGAATGGTTCGATACAAGTGTTCGAAGTTATCGGTTTTAGCAATAACAATGTCCCGGAAGATTTCTTCTTCTTTCTCACTGTCTAATAAAACTCTGAATTTATATGCGCTCATTTTTTGATAAAAAGTGCTACGAAAGTAGCAAGAATAATTTAATTCTCTTATTTTGATACACTTCCCTGAAATTCAAGCCCTAATTCCTCACCTTTCACCAGCATATATGCATATGCCGGCTCATATTCATTCGGAATTTCACCTTCCAGAATAGCCTCTTTAATAGCTGCTTTTATCGTCCCGATTTCAGAACAGGGACCAATACCAAATGTTTTCATAATTATATCTCCTGAAACAGGTGGCTGGAAATTCCGAATACGATCTTTCTCTTCTACAGCCCGCAGCTTTTCCTTAACAATCGCGAAGTTCTTTTTGTAGCGTTTTACTTTAAACTCATTCTTAGAAGTAATATCCGCGTTACAAAGTGTCATAAGATCATCTACATCATCTCCGGCTTCAAACAATAACCGACGAACCGCCGAATCCGTTACATTTCCTTTGACAAGAGAAATAGGTCGCAGATGCAGACGAACCAATTTTTGAACATACTTCATTTTATGATCCAACGGCAATTTCAACCGGGAAAAAATCCTTGGAACCCATCTTGCTCCAAGGTCTTCATGTCCATGAAAAGTCCATCCGGACTGTTCATCGAAACGCTTGGTTGGTGGTTTGGCAATATCGTGCATGATTGCCGCCCATCTGAGCCAAAGATTATCTGTGTTTTCAGAGATATTATCCAACACTTCTAGTGTGTGGTAAAAATTATCTTTATGCGAATGTCCGTTGATGGTTTCGACTCCCTGGAGAGCTGTCATTTCAGGAAAAAACCGATGCAACAGCCCTGTTGAGAACAATAATTGAAATCCACGGGATGGAACAGGACAAAGGATGATCTTGTTCAACTCATCCATAATACGCTCTTTCGAAATAATATCCAGTCTTTCGGCGTTCTCTTTAATCGCTTTCAGACTTACAGTCTCTATTTTAAAATCTAACTGTGTTGCAAACCGAATTGCACGCATCATCCGAAGGGGATCATCGGAATAAGTGATTCCCGGATCTAAAGGAGTCCGAATAATTCCTTTATCAAGATCTTCAATTCCCCCAAAGGGGTCTATTAATTCCCCGAAATGATCAGGATGAAGGTTAATTGCCATTGCATTAATGGTAAAATCTCTCCGATTCTGATCATCTTCCAATGTTCCGTCTTCTACAATCGGTTTTCTGGAATCCCGCTGATACGATTCTTTACGGGCTCCTACAAATTCGACATCCAGATCTTTGTACATGAACTGAGCCGTACCAAAATTTTTAAAGTAGTTGACTTTTTTAACCCGGAGTTTTTCTCCGGCCATTCTAGCCAGTTCAAGTCCGTTTCCGACAACAACAATATCAATATCCTTTGACGGACGATCTAAAAGAAGATCACGTACATATCCGCCGATTACATAACAGGATAAATGCTGTTCTCCCGCTATTTGCGAAACCACCTTAAATACAGGGTGTTTTAGGTATGGTGAAAAATTTTTTTCCATAAATGGGGTGCAAATATACAAAGACATTAACGTCTTATCAATTCGATTTCCCCGTTTTTACCAATTTTAATAATTTTCGAAGGTGTTTGAGATGATTTGAAGTTGGGATTATCAAGAATAAAGTCAACCTGCCGAGCAATACTTTCGTCCACACTATCAATATCAGTTGGGAAAGGTTTTCCTGAAATATTGGCAGAGGTTGATAAAATCGGTCTTCGCAAAGTTTGAATCAATTTTTTGCAAAACGGGTCCTGTGTTACCCTGATTCCAATAGAACCGTCCTCTCCTGTAACGAGCGAAGAAAGCCCCTGCGAAGTAGGGTAAATAATTGTTAAAGGATCAATGGCCGTATCAATCAAATCATAACAAATTTCAGGAAATTCAGGAACAAATTTTTCAAGCATAGGTATACTGTCTACCAATAAAATAAAACTCTTTGATTCATCTCTTTGTTTAATAGTCATCACTTTTTTAACAGCTTCACTATTTGACGGATCACAGCCTAATCCCCAAATCGTATCTGTCGGATAAAGAATTACTCCCCCGGACCTGATAATTTCGGTCGCTTTCAAAAAGTCACTCATAATTGATTTTTTTTACAAATTTATTTATGAAAGCAGTACAACAAAAAGAAATCATGTAATTTAACTATCTTTGCCACCAAATTTTTCAGAAAATGGCATTAAAATGTGGTATCGTAGGATTGCCTAATGTCGGTAAATCCACTCTTTTTAACTGTTTATCCAATTCAAAAGCGCAATCGGCAAACTTTCCGTTCTGTACAATAGAACCGAATGTAGGGACTATTTCTGTTCCTGACAACCGCCTGGTTGAACTCGAAAAGTTAGTCAATCCGGAACGCGTTGTTCCCACGACTATGGAAATAGTGGATATTGCCGGACTGGTTAAAGGAGCTTCTAAAGGAGAAGGGCTGGGAAATCAGTTCTTAGCAAATATCCGTGAAACAGATGCCATCATTCATGTTTTACGTTGTTTTCAGGATGATAATATTGTTCACGTAGATGGTTCTGTTGATCCTATTCGTGACAAAGAAGTGATTGACACCGAATTACAGTTGAAAGATCTTGAAACTATAGAAAAACGTATTCAGGCTCTGTCGCGAGTGGTTAAGTCTGGAGACAAGGATGCGGTAAAGTCAATGGCACTGGCTGAACGAATTAAAACTCATTTAGAACAAGGGAAAAATGTTCGCGGGATGGAATTTGAAGAGACAGAGGAGTCTTTTGTAAAAGAATTCCAATTGATCACTTCCAAGCCGGTTCTCTACTTATGTAACGTAGATGAATCTTCTGTGAAAACAGGTAATGAATTTGTTGAAAAAGTAAAAGAAGCCGTTAAGGACGAACACGCCGAGGTATTGGTAATCGGAGCTAAAATTGAAGCTGATATAACTGAACTGGATACGTACGAAGAACGTAAAATGTTTCTGGATGAACTGGAACTCGAAGAGCCGGGAGTGAATCGTCTCATTCGTTCAGCATATAAACTTTTGGATCTGCAAACGTATTTCACTGCAGGTGTAAAAGAAGTGAGAGCCTGGACAATTAAAAAAGGTTGGACAGCTCCACAAGCTGCAGGTGTAATTCACACGGATTTTGAAAAAGGATTTATTCGGGCTGAAGTAATGAAATATGACGACTTCATTGAACTGGGATCCGAAGCCAAAGTCAAAGAAGTGGGAAAAATGAAAGTAGAAGGGAAAGAGTATATTGTTCATGATGGAGATATTATGCACTTCCGATTCAATGTATAAGTAAGACTCTTTTCTCTGAAAAATAACTACGGGCTGAATTATCAGCCCGTTTTTTATTTCTAAACCGTCCTAAACTACGGATTTACGTACAAAGTACTGTTCCATCATTTTTTTTACAGGATGTTCAAACAAATCATTTTTTTTCTATTTTCGCTAGCCAAAAAATTCGTCCCAATCGGCTGAAATAAAGACGGTTTTAGGCATGTTGTTTGTTACTAATACGTGAGACATGTATGAAACTGATCTTAATCCGCTGTATGAAGAAATCATATCGGGATTAATAAATGAGAATTTCGCCGTATTTGACGGTTTTTTTGATGAAAACATGCTGGAAACACTGACTGCCAGACTCGAGTATCATCTGGAAGAAGAACGGCTGCGTACAGCAGGAATCGGAAACAAAGAACTGGTAAGTATTGACAAACAAATCCGGTCGGATAAAATTCTGTGGTTAAAAGACAATCCGGAACATCCTGTAGAGAAAGAATTCATGGATGTTGTAGCTGCTTTTAGTCAATATATGAACCGAACTTGTTTTGCCGGAATACAAGGAGGCGAATTTCATTACGCCTGTTATGAGGAAGGAGCTTTTTATAAACGCCATATTGACCGGTTTATGAATGACAATTCCCGCAAGTATTCCATCATAACCTATCTGAATAAAGACTGGCAATCCGGAGATGGGGGAGAGTTGGCTCTCTATCTGGAAGACAGAACGCTGTTATTACGTCCTGAATTTGGAAAAACAATCCTTTTTAAATCCGATTTAATCGAACATGAAGTATTACCCGCCAAGCGTAGAAGATTAAGTATAACGGGATGGTTAAAGTAGTTCGTTTCTTTTATTAACAAATATGATTTTTTAGTTGTTAATAAATTAATCTACAAATAAAACCACTTCGAATAAGTTTTTATTAGTTTCGTCTAAACTAAAAACAATTTATTATGAACAACAATTTAAGCTTAGGCGAATTTTTAGCCTTTGGAAGTGCGATTCTTTTTGTAGCAGCGGCTATAGGTATTTTCATGATCATTTGTATGTGGAAAGTGTATTCAAAAGCTGGCAAACCAGGATGGGCAGCTATTGTGCCTATTTACAACATTGTTGTGCTTCTTGAGATTGTAAAGAAACCGGTTTGGTGGCTTATCCTTCTACTAATTCCTATTGTAAACATTATCATCATGATACTGATTTATGTTGAGCTCGCTAAAGCTTTTGGACAAGGAGTAGGATTTGGATTAGGTCTGATTTTCCTAAGTATCATATTTTTCCCAATACTAGCATTTGGAGATTACCAGTACGTATTCGATCAATCAAATTCTGACGAAGCAATTCTGGCATAAATTATATCAACTTTTTTTGAAAAGCTCCCTGACCGGGAGCTTTTTTAGTTTCTACCCAAGAAGTTTCGAAAAACAGGGGTGAGTTTTCAACAATTTGCCTGAACCATCCGGCAGAGACAAGTATTTTTCCTACTTTTATTCGAGTTACCTTCCGCAGTGGATGGACCTTGGTTTTACTTGTTTTACCTTTATTCTATTTCGATGAAAAAAGTATTGATTTTTCTACTTTTACCACTATTACTGATTACATGTGGTAAAGAAGTTTCACTTGAAGAGTTTAATTCGAATCCGTCCCTTTTTGGAGAGTATATATCGGATTATACTTCCGGACTCATTTCCAAAAAGTCAGATATCTATATTGTTCTGGCATTTGAAAATACCGACTGGAAACCGCAGGAGGAACTTAGTAGTTCACTTTTTGATATCACTCCCTCAACAGGTGGAAAGGTAGTTGCTTTATCTACTAATTCGATTGCTTTTATTCCTGAAAAGGATCTCGAGCAGGATACAGAATACCGGATCACCTTTCATTTATCAGAGGTAACAGAAGTACCTTCGGAATTAAACGAATTCAACTTTTCATTTAAGACCTTTAAACAAGATTTCGTAGTCGAAACACGTGATTTGCAATCCTACAGCAAGGACTGGCAATACCTTAACGGAGTGCTTACCACAAGTGATGATATGGACTTTGAAGAAGCTCAACAACTTATCTCCGCCTCACAAGGTGATCGAAATGTAAAAGTGAAACTGGATAAACTAATGTCTTCAACACGTGAATTTCCTTTTGTTATCGACAGCATTAAGCGGGAAGTGAAAGACAGTTACCTGACTATTAAATGGAATGGAACAGAACTAGGTATTGACCAGAAAGGAGAACAACGTTTTGAAATTCCGGGTAAGGAGAATTTTAAAATCATCCAGATGGAAGTAATTGACGAAGGTGAGCAAATGCTTCATATCAATTTTTCAGATCCTATCCGGAAAGGACAAAATTTAAAGGGACTCATTCAGGTAGAAACAGCCTCAAATCTCCGTTTTAAGACAGAAGGAAACATTCTAAAAGTACTATTCAATGATATTCTTGATGGTGAATTACTCGTTGAAGTCTTTCAGGGGATTCAAAGTGAAGAAGGCTATAAAATGAAGAAAGATCATAGTGAAAAAGTATCTTTCAGTCAATTGAAGCCCAATATCAGATTTACCAGAAACGGTTCAATTTTGCCGGGTTCTGCTGCTATGAAAATCAATTTTGAAGCTGTGAACCTGAAAAAAGTGGATGTCAAAGTCTATAAAATTTTCGCCAACAACATTCTACAATTCTTACAAGAGAATGAATTAAACGGAACGCGTAACCTGAGAAGAGTTGCCGCTCCGGTAGCTGAAAAAACAATAGAACTGGCTGAAAAAAATAGCCGGGCAGCAAAACGTTGGACCAACTATGCTATTGATCTCTCAACCTTTATTCAACCAGATCCGGGAGCGATCTATCGTGTCGAAATAAGTTTTAAACGTTCTTACTCCCTTTACAGTTGCGACATTGCGTATAACGGGGAAGATGAAGAAACCAATGAGCATAATCCGTATGATGTCCGTTCCGTTGATGAGTATGATTACTACGACTATTACTGGTATGACAATTATGAATACCTTAATAAAAAAGATCCATGTGAATCATCTTATTACAGACGAAGCCCGATTGGTATGAATATCCTGGCTTCTGACCTTGGTGTCATTGCTAAAAGAGGTGAGAACGGAAGTTACTTTTTTGCCGTCAACAATATCATTTCATCCGAACCCGTGTCAGGTGCCAAGGTTGAATTATTTACGTATCAACAACAATTAATTACTACACTAACAACAGATTCAGAAGGTTTTGCATCAGGAAAAGCAAATAAGTATGCCTATTTTGCTGTTGTCAAAAAAGACAATAACACAACGTATCTGAAATTAGACGAGGGATACGCTAACTCTGTCAGTAATTTTAATGTCTCCGGTAAGAAACTGCAGAAAGGATTAAAAGGATATGTCTATGGTGAACGAGGTGTATGGCGCCCCGGTGACACACTCTTCATCGGGTTTATGTTGAATGATACGGAAAACCCTATTGGAAAAAACCATCCGATCAAATTTAAGTTGCGAGACCCTAACGGAAAAATTGTATATCAGGAAGTTCAGAATTCAACAAAGGAACATCACTATACATTTGTGATTCCTACAGATGAAAATGCGACCACAGGGAACTGGGAATCTGTTGTTAGTGTCGGAGGAGCACATTTCTATAAACGTATAAAAATAGAGACGATAAAACCCAACCGACTAAAAATTAATAATAAACTGGACAGTGACGTAATTTCCGCACGGACCACCAACAAGGGAACTGTACAGGTTAACTGGTTACATGGTGCAATTGCGAAAAATCTGAAACTGGACATGTCAGCCAAATTTTCAGCGCAAACCACAAAGTTCAAAAACTTTGATAATTTCATTTTTGATGATCCGGTTCGAAGTTTTGAAACGGAAGAAGTTTCTCTTTATTCAGGAACATTGAATGACTTAGGAGTAGCATCTTACTCCATTCGTCCACAGGTTGAAAATGAAGCTCCCGGGATGTTAAAAGCTGTTGTAATGACAAAAGCTTATGAAAATGGGGGAGATTTTAGTACAGATGTAATGACAGTTGATTATTCTCCATATTCAACGTATGTCGGGCTTCAAACTCCGGAGCCAAATAAATATGGGCTTTTGGAAACCGGAAAGAAAAACCAGTTTACTGTTGTTACGGTTGATGAAAAGGGGCGTCCGAAAGCGGTTAATGATCTTCAGGTAAAGATCTGGAAAATCAGTTGGAGATGGTGGTGGGATGCCAGCTATGAAAACTTGTCTCACTATACTTCTTCCTATGGAAGAACACCGGTTGAAAACTATCGTATTTCAACGAATTCTTCCGGAAAAGCATCTTTTAGTTTTAAAGCAGACGATGACGACTGGGGACGTTATCTGGTAAGAGTATATGATCCTTCTGGAGGTCATGCTGCCGGAACAACTGTTCTTATCGATTGGCCTTATTGGTCCGGCAAATCAAAAAATGATGGATCTGATAATGCAACGATGCTCGTGTTCAATACAGATAAGGAAAAGTACGATGTCGGCGAAAAAGCAACTATTTCTTTCCCATCCAGTCAGGGAGGGCGTGCTTTGATCTCTCTTGAAAACGGATCAAAAGTTGTGCAAACATTCTGGGTTGCTACACAAAAAGGGGAGACGAAGTTCGAATTACCGGTTACACAGGATATGGCTCCGAATGTATTTGTTCATATTACTTCTCTTCAGCCGCATAGCACAACCAAAAATGATGCTCCAATCCGTATGTATGGGGTAGTGCCAATCGAGGTAGTCGATCGCTCAACAGTGCTCGAACCTCAAATAAAAATGCCGGATGTACTCCAGCCAGAAGAGAATTTTACGGTTGAAGTCAACGAGAAAAACGGCAAGCCGATGACTTATACATTAGCGGTTGTCGATGAAGGCTTATTGGATTTGACCCGTTTTAAAACACCTGATGCATGGAAAGAGTTCTATGCAAGGGAAGCTTTGGGTGTAAGAACCTGGGATATGTACAATGAAGTAATCGGAGCTTTCGGAGGAAAAATAGAGCAAATCTTCTCAATAGGTGGTGACGAAGACCTGAGTGGTGCAAAAGCGAAAAAGGCAAATCGTTTTAAACCTGTTGTGATGTACTACGGTCCTTTCACTTTACAGCCCGGTAAGAGTAAAAAGCATACGATTAAAATGCCTTATTACATAGGAAGTGTCCGTACAATGGTTGTAGCCGGTAATCTCGAAGACGAGTCCTACGGATCAGCTGAAAAAGCAACACCTGTCCGAAAACCATTGATGGTATTAGCTTCGCTACCCCGGAAATTATCACCTACAGAAAAAATCAAACTTCCGGTTACTGTATTTGCTATGGAAAGCAAAGTGAAAAATGTTTCTATCCAGATTAAGACCAACAATGCAATTCGTGTGATCGGATCAGATAAGCAAACCTTAACATTCTCTTCTCCGGATGAAAAAATGGCATATTTCGATCTGGAAGTCAACCCGGTGGAAGGGATCGGAAAAGTTCAGATTTTAGCTACTTCGGGTAGTGAAAAAGCTTATTATGAGGTGGAGTTGGATGTTTTTAATCCAAATCCTGTGACCTTTGAAACATACGATGCTGTGATTAATGCATCCGGTAATGAGAACATTACTTTCTCTACCTTCGGAGTACCGGGAACCAATGAAGCATGGTTGGAAGTATCTTCTTTTCCCGCTATCGATCTTAGCCGACGTCTCGATTATCTGATTCGATATCCGCATGGATGTCTGGAGCAGACTACATCGACTGTTTTCCCACAGTTGTATCTGGAGGAAATTACCGAATTGACATCATCGGAGAAGTTTAAAATCAAGAATAATATCTTAAACGGAATTCGAAAACTTTCTTCGTTCCAACTTTCAAACGGTGGCTTTGCATATTGGCAGGGACAGCAACAAGCTGATCAATGGGCGACATCTTATGTTGGTCACTTCCTTCTCGAAGCCGAGAAAAAGGGGTATGTGCTACCTGTCAATTTAAAATCCTCATGGATAGCTTATCAGCAGAAGGCTGCCCGCGAATGGCGTTTCTCGACTATTTATGGAAATGACTTTGAACAGGCTTACCGTTTATTCACATTAGCACTGGCGGGAAAACCTGACCTGGCTTCCATGAACCGATTAAAATCCACTTCCGGTTTGTCTTCTGTTTCCCGATTGCGACTCGCTGCCACTTATGCCTTGGCCGGACAGAAAAATGCAGCTCAACAGTTAGTTAAATCAAGTCAGCTAGAGGACTTGAAAACCAGCGGATATAGTTACTATGGATCTATCGACAGAAATCGAGCTATGCTTCTGGAGACTCTCGTATTAACAGGAGATCAATACCAGGCTAAAAAGCAAGCAGAAAAACTGGCACAACAGCTTTCTTCCGATAAATGGATGAGTACACAAACCACTGCTTACGCACTATATGCTATTGCCCGTTTTGCTACCATAAGTGGGGAGTCCGGAATCAAGGGAAGCGTCTCTGTTAACGGTAAAACAACTACTCTACAATCTACCAAATCATTAGTGAGGGAGAAAATTGATATCAAAACAGGAAGTAATACTCTAAAGGTAAAAAACAGTGGAGGAAACACGCTGTATACAAGAGTACTATCTTCGGGACGTCTTCCGGTAGGAGAAGAGAAAAGCTTTAGTAACAACCTTAGTTTGCAGGTCGTTTACCGCACAAAGAGTGGTTCTCCGGTTTCTTTGAGTCAAATCAGTCAGGGAAGTGAGATTGAAGCAGAAATACAGATTCGAAACACTTCGTCTGAAAGAATAGAGAATGTCGCTCTGACGCATATCATTCCTTCGGGGTTTGAGATTATTAATATGCGCTATACTGATTATGGTTCTTCAGGCAACTCGAAAGCAGATCATATCGACATCCGCGATGATCGTTCCAACTTTTACTTTAGTCTGAAGGGTGGCGAGCGAAAAGTATTTACGGTACGCCTAAATGCTTCTTACACCGGAAGATATTATCTGCCGGGTGCACAAGCTGAGGCCATGTACAACAATGATTATCGTGTAAGAACAACCGGAGAATGGGTGGACATATCGAAATAATCTGTAATGAATACTATCCGGGAGGCTTGTAGTAACTTCTTGTTGTATTGGTGGAGAAAGGTTAAAAGAAATCCGATAAAGACGATAGTAATCGTTTATCTTGCCGGTTGGTATTACTGGTTTCTTCCCGATTCTCTTTTTCACGATCCTTACTCGGTAGTCGTAGAAAGCAGAGATGGTTATCTTCTGGGTGCAAAAATTGCAGAGGATGGACAATGGCGTTTTCCTCAGGTGGATTCTGTTCCTGAAAAATACAAACATTGTGTATTGACCTTCGAGGATCAGTATTTTTATCAACACCCAGGCATTAACCCGGTTTCTATCATCAATGCTCTTTTTGACAATCTGAAATCAGGTAGGGTGGTTCGTGGAGGAAGTACAATTACTCAGCAGGTTGTCAGGTTAGCACGAAAAGGGCAGGAGAGAAGCTATGGAGAAAAATTCGTAGAAATGATCTGGGCAACGCGTATGGAATTTCGCTATACAAAAGATGAAATTCTGCGTATGTATGCTTCTCACGCTCCTTTCGGAGGCAATGTCGTCGGAATAGAAATGGCATCCTGGCGCTACTTTGGCGTTGCTCCGCACCAATTATCATGGGCAGAGGCTGCAACACTGGCTGTACTTCCCAATGCTCCTTCATTGATTTATCCGGGTAAAAATCAGGACAAACTACGTGTAAAACGGAATAAGCTCCTCGAGCGATTAAAAACAAATGACCTGATTGATGAAATGACGTATCAATTGGCAATCAGTGAACCGCTCCCGTCAAAACCGTTTCCGTTGCCCGATTTCTCCAAACATCTGGTAGAGAGAATTGCGAGCCAATCGGATTCACCTCGTTTCACCTCCACCATTGATTACACACTTCAACAACGACTTTCTCAGATTACTGCCAACTTCCACAGTATTTATAGCCAAAACGAAGTACACAATATGGCCATTCTTGTAGTAGAAGTTGACACCCGTAATGTAATCGGATACATTGGAAACACTCCTACGGGTAACGAACATGGAAAAGATGTGGATATTATCCCTGCACCAAGAAGTACGGGAAGTGTACTCAAACCTTTATTGTTTGCTGAAATGCTGAATGAGGGTATGCTGTTACCCGACATGTTAATCCCTGATATTCCTACACAAATATCAGGTTTTACTCCCCAAAACTTTAATTCTACCTATGACGGGGCTGTCCCCGCACGGGATGCTCTATCCCGGTCTTTAAATATTCCGGCGGTACTATCACTTCAAAAATATGGTGTGAATTCATTCTATGAAGACCTCCGTTTTTATGGACAAGAACATATTAACAAGCATCCCGGACATTATGGATTATCCCTGATTCTCGGAGGTGCAGAAAGTTCTCTCTGGGACATGTGTAAGGTCTATGCCAACTATGCCTCCACATTAAATTATTATTCCCGCCATGAACAGCGTTATCGTCGAAAAGAATTTCAGGAACTATCTTTATCGAAAGACGAAGAAAAAGATTTTGGTACAATCTCACTTCAACCAACAAAAGTTGATGCTGGTTCTATTTACGAAACATTCAAAGCGATGCAGGAGGTCAACCGCACAGCAGAAGATGAAGCCTGGAAATTTTACAGTTCATCCCGGAAGATTTCCTGGAAGACAGGTACGAGTTTTGGAAACCGGGATGCCTGGGCGATAGGTGTTTCTCCTGATTATGTCGTGGGTGTATGGGTAGGTAACGCTAACGGTGAGGGGAGGCCTCAACTGACAGGGGTAGGTTATGCTTCTCCTGTATTGTTTGATGTATTTAATTTACTCCCGACCTCCCAACCCTTTAGACGACCCGAAACAGGTATGTTACTTGGCGAAATCTGCACAAAAAGTGGATTTCTGGCCGGACCGAATTGTACATCTGAATTGAAGTGGATTCCCAAACGGGGTGAAGAGACTGAAGTTTGTCCCTATCATCATACAATAACAGTTGATCTGAATGTGGAATACAGAATTAATACCAGTTGTGCATCTCCGGAAGAAATGAAAACGATCCCCTGGTTTACGCTACCACCTGTCATGGAATTTTATTTTAAGAAACGGAACGCTTTTTATAAGGTTTTACCTCCTTTTAGAGAAGGCTGTTCACAAGACGAATCGGGTATAGCTTTTATTTATCCGAGAGATCAGTCGGTTATTTATCTAACAAAGGATTTTTACGGAAATGTTCAACCACTTATAGCTAAAGTAGCACACAGGAATCCTGATAAAACCCTGTTCTGGTATTTGAATGATACCTATCTGGGAGAGACAAAACATATTCATGAAATGTCCATTATCGGAGAAAGCGGTGATTATCGTCTGACCGTAGTTGATGAAGACGGAAGGGAACGAATGTTACAACTTTCCCTTGTGAACGAAAACCAGATGAATAACTAGCGTAAGTAGTAATATCGGTCTACTTTGTACAACGATACACAAAAGCAGGAGGGAAGTTCAATGGTGTGTAAGCTAATTCCAGTTTTCTGTACAATTGTTTCAGGTTTTTTCGCTGGTGCATTGAATATTGAAACTGAATAAATTGTCCGCCTTCTTTTAAAAATTCGTAGGCTTTTTCCAAAATACTTTGTCTGATTTCCTGCGGAATTGTTGTTAACGGTAAGCTTGAAATAATAAAGTCGGCTCTTTCAAATCCCTGTTCACGGATATATTCTCCAATATTTTCAGCTGATCCGTGGATGATAACCACTCTCGGGTCAGCTATCAACTGCTTTAAATTATCTACAAATGTATCGTTTAATTCAACTACAAGCAGTTTTGCATCCGGTTGCATTCGTTTCAGAATTTCCTTTGTGAAAACACCTGTTCCGGGACCCAATTCTACAATACAACGTGCTTTTCCGAAATCAACTGTCTCCAACATTTTGCCCGTTAAAAAACGACTGCTTGGAACAACTGATCCTGTTACTTTTCGCGACGTAAAAAAAGCTTTGAAAAAATCTTTTTTACTCATCTGTCTGGTCTTTGATACGGACAAATTGTCCTTTATTAAAAATTGCTACAGGTCTTCCTGTAAGTTCTTGTCCTAAAAATGGTGTATTATCACATTTACTGCAATTGGTATCCCGATCAAATGTCCATTCTTCATCCGGAATAAAAGCGGTAAGATCAGCCGAACTACCAGTTTTCAATTCTCCCGAATCTGATCCGTATATGGAACGTGGTCCGTTTGTAAGCTTCTCAATTACCAACTCCAGATCAAACTCCGGAGCCGAAGAAAGCGATGCAAATACAGTTTGCAAGGCAATATTTCCAAAGCCTGCATGATCAAATTCAAGATCTTTTTCTTCTTTATCGTATGGACGGTGATCTGATACAATTGCATCCAGAGTTCCGTCTTTTAATCCTTTCCATAACGCTATACGATCCGTTTCACGTCTGTATGGTGGCATTACTTTAAAATTACTATCAAATCCGATAACCGATTCTTCATTGAATACCAAATGATTGGCGTGAACATCTGCGGTTACATGCAGTCCTTTGGATTTTGCTTCTCCAATCAAACGAACTCCTTCTTCGGTTGAAATACCCGTAAAATGGAGTTCACCTCCCGTATATTCCACTAACCGGAGATCCCGTTCAATCTGAATGGCTTCCGAAATAGACGGAATAGCCTTTAATCCGGTAAGTGTACTCGCACGTCCTTCGTTTACCATTCCTCCTTTGGAAAGCCCTGAATCATTCGCAAAGCTGATGATTCTACCGCCAAAGTTCTGAACATAAAGTAAACCTCTGTACAAAATTCCCGAACTTACGTGTTTCGTATCATCCGTAAAAAATCCTGCTCCGCTTTGGAACATATCGTATAATTCAGCCAGGTTTTCTCCTTTCATTCCTTCTGTCAGTGTTCCCATGGGAAGAACTGAAACAGCTGAAAAATCCGATTTTCCGATAACATATTCAACCTGGGCTTTATTAGAAACAGCCGGTATGGTTGAAGGCAACAAAGCAACGTGTGTATATCCACCTGATTCGGCAGCTCGTAAACCTGTCTGAATGGTTTCTTTGTGTTCCTCTCCGGGATCACAGAAATGTGCTTTCAGATCAAACCATCCCTTTGAAACATGAAGATTTGGGTAATCTAAACTAAAATCAGATTCAGATTGTATGTTTTCTGCTATTTCGGAGATTACTCCGTCTACAACCAGTATATCAGTTGTTTTGCCATGAAGCGAGGAGGTCTTGTCCAGAACCTTTGCTTGTTTTATCAGGATTCTCATTTACGCTAATTCTGTATCAGATCATTCATTATGTCCTTTATTTTACAAATTTCAAGACAGCCATTTCCGCCATAAAGAACAACAATGCCAAAATTAATAGAATTCTCCATAATTCCGTGTCTTTTTGTCCTTCCAAACGATGAATTTCTTCCGATTCACTTATTTCGCTTACTCTGAAGGAATGCAGTCCGGAATTTGTCGCTAATGCCGTTAAGTTTTCTACAGACAATACGGTTGGATCGGATTCTTCCCGGTTCACATTCACGGCCAGTCTTCCAATCACTGTTTCATCTTGCTTCAAATCATATATTCCGGCATGTAATGCCTTTTCATCATCACCACCTGAAAAATACAAAACTGTCTGTTCGTTGTTTCTGTCTTGTCGGGGAATTAAATCGGTTTCATTCCCTGAAATCCTAACCGGACTCTCGGTTGTTTTTCTATTTTGTACGGTATAAGAAGAGGGGCTTCCCGCTGTTAGATACAGAGGTGTATTCCCTCCTGCAAACTCCGCAATTCGTAAAAACAAGGCACTAAACAAATCGCTGTTCAATAATGAGCGGTTCGATCGATTCAATTCCGGGCCAAACGTAAAGAGACGATTTCCGTATTTTGTAGAAACATTCATAAAAGCCGAGCCATCTGAATAGGAGAGTAGCGGCATAGAACGACTCCCGGAAGTAATCAGGCGGCTACTTCTCTTAACCGGAATTTGTATGGATGGATTCTTTGTATCAAAAACACCATCAAAAAACGGATGTGTGTGGATTTTATCCAACGAGGCCGTAAGAGAATCTTTTTTCTGCATTACCGGCATTTCCAATCCTGCTAAAAGTTCATTCCAGGAAGAAAAATCAGGTTCTCCTGACGGAATCAACACAACAGCACCACCTCTGTCAAGTAGCTTTTTAATAGCTTCTGAGAGTGCTCTGTCCACCTGTTTTACTTCATTCACAACCAATACATCCACTTTATCGACTTCCTGATACAAAATTTGGTTAGAAGCCCAGGTTGACAAGCGATAATACGCATCCAGTCCGTATACAAGGGAAACATTATTAGTTGCCTGTTCTCCGTTTATGATTCCTACCGATTGTTCATTTCTGACGTTAAAGGTGGCATACATTACATCATCAAAGAATAATTGTTCATCGTCAATTTCAACCCGTATTTCATTATAACCCGGGGAAGTAGCGGAATAATTCAGCGATAAAACCGTTTCTTTCTTTCCGTTAAATTCTGCTGTAAATTGTTGTTCAGATTCATTTACCTTTACTTTAACAGGAAGTGAATTAACATCTGAATCCGAATGGTTTATAATTTTAAAATTTATCTCATACGGAGCATTTAACCGATGCACAGGCGTACTCAACCATACTGAATCAACACTTCTGTTGCTAACTTGTTGGGCTGCCAATCTGATAAAACGTACATCCAAAGCAAGCGAATCCTGAACCGGATCACTCCATTGGGATTTTTGCGCATCACTAAAAACAAAAACATTTCCCTCCATTCCTGCATCCGACAAAGAAGATGCTATAGAGCGGAATATGAACTCTGAAGAACGACTATGAGCTGAATACTCAATACTCTCTAAATAGTCAATCGCATCCGGCTGGGACATCGGGTGAAGCTCTTCCGCGGAAAAATCATTGGTAAAAACAAAATAACGGGTTCCGGGTTTATCCTTCTTCACCAGCTCCAAAGCTGTAGTTTTAGCCTGGCTTAACAGTTCTCCTTCAACCCCTTTGGCCGCCATGCTTTGCGAATTATCAATAAAGACAACCCGAACACGATCGGTTCTGACAGGGTTAATCTCTTCCGGAAAATAGGGTTGTGCAAAAGCCAGTATTAATGCCGAAAAAGCTAATAATCGTAATACTAAAACCAACAAACGACGTAGATTACGTGTTGACTTTGAAGTTGTATCCAGTTCCTGAAGAAAACTTATAGAAGAAAAATAAAATACCTTGAACTTTCGCAGATGGAACAAATGAAGAATCAATGGAATAGCCAGAACTCCAAATGCAAAAAGAAACTGTGGGTACAAAAAGCTCATACGGACAAATATAGATAGAAAAGTTTATTGAAAAACGGGAGGTAGGAGTACAGACTTAAAATCCTAAAAAACAAACGGGGGCTCAATCTCTTGTGCCCCCATTCGCTTGCTTTGCTATGTTACATGAAAAAAGTTACTAATCAATATCGACCTCAACCGTTCTGGTCTCAAATTCGATTTTACTGGATCGGTTGGAAATATTCAACTGCTTTTTATTTCCTTTCCAATCTATTTCTCCACCAACAGGTACCGCCACATATACCTGAACGTGTTGCCCTCTCAATTTATCATCAGCAGGGAAGAGGTAGTACGGATAAACAGTCAACTGATTACTATCCAGGTGAATATCGTGCATGATATTATTACTTAATGACAATGCCTTCTTACTTGTAATTCCATACGAACTTTTTACAGTCTTGATATGGAATAAAGAATCCTCCGAAGGCACAAATTTCAATGCCACAAACCCGCTTTTAATATTCTCATCTTCCATTTGAATCCGGTTACTGAATTCCTCATCATCGATCTCGAGTACTTTACCAATATCAGAACCATAGACCTCAGGTACATTGATGACCAATTTAGGAGAAGATACCTCTCCAATTGATTCATCAATTTCTTTGTAGCTACTGAATTCGCTTCCGATCTGCAATCCGGTTACAGTAAGTACTCCGATGGAAACAAACCAGAAAATCGTCAATAGAATGAACACATATTTACTCCATTGACTGCGAATATGGAGCAGCAGAATCACCCCCATAATAATAAAAGCAATCAAAGGAATAAGAACAGTACCCAGTAATCCTGTCCAACCAAGAAAGCTCTGGAAATCAGAACGAAAAATCACATCACTGAATTCATAAAGAGAAATCAAACGCTCCCCATCATCAGAGGAAAAGATTCCTACTTCCGTGAGTGTAACCGTCAAAAACGTGATAATTCCAAAAGAAGCTCCTATGATCAAAAATAACCCTATAATACTCCCTAATGCTCTTCCAAAACGATTGGTTCGATCTTTAACCGTTTCAAACTTCTGACGGGTTGCTTTGCTTTTAGAATAACGTTCTACTCTTTCTGCAGCTTCATGCACCTCTCGTTTAATACTATCTATATTGATCGGTTTACCTCTCATTCTCAATTTGTCCGCAGAGGAATTTGCCCGGGGAGCTATAATCCACAAAACGATGTACAACCCGAGACCAAATCCGGTAAGAAAGAAGAGTAAGACAAACAAACCTCTCACTAGTGTAAGGTCAATCCCGAAATAAGCAGAAATTCCTGTACAAACCCCGGCAATGACTCCATTATCGGGATCACGCATAAATACTTTAGCAGGTTCAGGTCTTTTAGTTTCCTTTTCTTTATTCTGCTCTCCGGACTCTTCTGCGTCCTCATCGATATACTCTTCCGGATTTCCCAGGGTTCGGATCACTTCATCAACATCTGCTTCTGTAATGACTTCTTTTGAAACACCCAGTTTATCACTGAATAATTCAGCAATTCTGGACTCTATATCTGCATAAATCTCATCGCTTCCCTCTACATTGCGAAGGTGTGTTCTGAGATTTGTCAAATAAGTATTCAATGTAGCATACGCATTTTCTTCCAGGTTAAAAATGATGCCACTTATATTGCAAGAAACTGTCTTATTCATGATTTTGTTGATTTTAAACTGTGATTTACTGCACCTGAAAGCTCTTCCCAGGTCATCTTTAACTCTTCAAGGAACAGATCTCCTTTACTGGTTAAAGCATAATATTTACGGGGTGGTCCGCTGGTAGATTCCTCCCAACGGTAGGAGAGGAGATCTGCATTCTTCAATCTTGTCAACAATGGATACAAAGTTCCTTCTACGATAATCAGTTTATTCTTTTTGAGTTCTTCGATTATTTCAGAGGGGTACGATTCATTGTTTTTGAGAATAGCCAAAATACAGAGCTCCAGTATACCTTTCCTCATTTGTGCTTTCGTGTTCTCTACATTCATACCTACTATTATTTATCACAAAGATATAAACAAAAGACAATACTATGCAATACAAGGTACTATAAAAAACAAATAAAAAAATATAAACAATTAATAAATAGCGATTTAACTAATTAAAATTTTATTCAACACGAGTTACTTCATACTCTTTTTCAAGGGCATGCAAGAGAAAACTAACTAAATGAAGGGTTTGATTACGGGCTTTTCGTTGTCCGGCTTTCGATACAGCAAACAAGACAATCAAAAGAACAATTCCCACGGGCCAGAACCACAAAAAAGCTGAAGTCCTGGCAACTGAATATTGAATCATACCAAACATACCTCCAAAAACAGTCAATAGAATAGTTATTGAGTAGAAAAAGGTAAACATAAGCCATACCGATTGGGCCGGTCCAATAACACAACGCAGTATGGAAGCATTATTCTCTTCACTTCTTGTAGACTGAATTTGTAATTCAGGAGACCAATAATGTCTTTCATATTGAGGAACCCGGAGGATGACATAATTTTCTGCAAATGTGCCTGAAACAGTCGTTTCTAAAGTAGCCTCCTCCTTAATCTTATCAAAGATTATTGTTTTTTCTTCTGCTATGCGCAGTCGGAAACGGGGGAGGAATTCACCTTCCAGTGAGTGGTCTAATTTATTAAATGCCATTCCCGAAAATTATCATTGTATTTACAAGTAAAAGTTGATATCTGTCAGTTTTCACTAAAAAAACAAAGGAGAGTCAACGGGCGTCAACTCTCCAATGTAACCTAACCTACCTTTTACAACTAAACCTGACACAAAGATAAGTTCCTTTCATCGATCTCGCAACATTGTTTAATAAAAAATCTGTTTTTTTAGACAAAAACAAGCATTCAGTAGATTAATAAAATATAATACTAGATTAATCTTAATGCAACATCGACTAAAATGATTACCTACTGAAAAATAGTCGATTACCTTATGTTTTTCTCCTGAAAACAGAGAGATAGAAGTAGAAAAAACAAGGCTATTTAGGAAACCTGTTACACAATAACAAATTTGATCCTACACAAAGAATAGCTTCGTTAAAATTTGTAAAAAAAGTTTGTTTCCCGGGCGTATTTCTTGCTTTTTCCAGAGAATCCTCTTACCTTCAAAGGGAATATTAATTTTCTAAAAACAACAAAATCATGTCAAATCACACAACAGATACACTTATTGCATTATTATCAGGAGTGGCAATAGGAGTGGGAGTAGGAGTTTTGTTTGCACCGGATAAAGGCTCTGAAACCCGAAAAAAAATCAAAGACAAATTTGATAAAGGTAAAGAAGACCTTTCGGACAAGTATGAAGATCTCATTGCCATGCTGAAAGAAAAAGTAAATCAGACGGAAAGTCGTTTTGACGAATCACTGGACAAGTTAGTTTCAGAAGGGAAAGATAAAACAGAAGACGTAATAGAAATCCTCGAAGCTAAATTGGCAGCGTTAAAAAAAGAAGTAGCAAAAAAGTAATTTACCTGTATGGCATTTGAAGAAATAAAAGAAGATCTGGATCAAATTCAGGAAAATACAAAATCACTTATCGACAGTAATATTGCTTATTACAAACTCTGGGGATTTAAAGTACTGATGCAGTCCACAACAATGATCTTCAAATTTTTACTGGTGGCTGTTTTTCTTTTGTTTTTCCTACTCTTTGCATCCGTTGCTTTGGCACTTGTTATCGGAAAAGCTTTAGACAGTTACTGGTATGGTTTTCTGATTGTAGCAGGAGGCTATTTGGTTTTAACCTTACTTGTTGCGCTCATTCGTCCACAAATTGTAGAAGGGCGAATTCTACGACGTTTTTCGGAAATTTTCTTTAACGATTGATCACATTCTTATGAGTAACAAAAGAGTATATACTTCTTACGAAGAGATAAACCGGGATCTTCAAATTCTGGATATCGAACGTAAAATTCACTATTATAAAGCCCGGCAGGGAGTCACTAAGTTAAAAAACGACCTGACCCTTCCCAATCTTATTGATGGAGCTATTAGCAATTCTTCAGGAACCCGTTTCTCATTTTTTCGCTTAACACTTCAAAGCGCCGCTCCTTTGCTAATTAAAGCAGTATTCAGATGGATGGGGAGGTGATG
>NZ_CFIGVI010000002.1:0-161070 GCF_984588085.1 Wandonia sp. | reverse complement strand
TCTCAGCTTTTCAACTCATCAACCTTTCAAAGAACGCCGCTCGTTTAGCGGGCTGCAAAAGTAATGAGTTATTTTTAACCTGCAAGAAAAATATGAAGTTTTTTTTTCACTCCCCTTCTACTCTGCTATAACTCCCATTTCCTAAAGAACGATGCCCGAAAGCGGGGGCAAAGATACATACTTTTTTATCTTTATACACAACTTTTTTACCCCTTTTTTATGATGTTTTTAATAAAACACTATAAAATAAGTAGTTAACAACGGGATAATATTTCAATAACACGTAATTTCTCTCTGTCAATTACCTCTTTATTACTAATTGCCTCTTCAACACCTACTATATTTACATTGTTCCCTATAACACCAAAGGCCAGATTTGTCCCTCCTTTAATTAAAGTCTCGGTTGCTGCAACCCCTAACCTACTTGCTAGTATACGATCAGCCGCAGAAGGATTTCCCCCTCGCTGCATATGTCCCAAAACCGATGCCCGAATGTCAAAACCTTCTAATTGCGGTTTAACTTTATTCATTATATCTATCGCACCTCCTTCATCATCTCCTTCCGAAACCAGAATGATACTTGATTTTTTCCTCCCTCTAATTCGCTTCAAATAATAAACCAGATCATCAAGGTTAGTAACCTCTTCCGGAATCAGGGTCATTTCCGCCCCTACCGCTACTCCGGCATCCAATCCGATAAAGCCCGAATTTCTTCCCATAACTTCAACAAAGAATACACGATGGTGAGACGAGGCCGTGTCTCTTATTTTATCTACTGCTTCTACAACTGTATTCAGAGCCGTATCATATCCGATTGTTGCGTCGGTTCCATATAAGTCATTATCTATTGTACCAGGTAAACCGACAAACGGCATCCCAAATTCATCATTTAATCTCTTAGCTCCGGTAAAGGAACCATCCCCACCGATTACAACCAAACCCTCAATTCCATGCGAAGTAAGATTTGAATATGCTTTTTTACGTCCTTCAGGTGTCCGGAATTCATCTGATCGTGCACTACCTAATATAGTACCTCCCCTTTGAAGTATATTTCCAACATCAGAAAACTGTAACTGCCGGATCTCGTTTTCTATCATTCCCGAAAACCCATTATAGATCCCATATACCTCCGCCCCATGGAATATTCCTGTACGTACAACAGCTCGGATAGCCGCATTCATTCCCGGGGCATCTCCTCCTGATGTGAAAACTCCAATACGTTTCATAAAAATTAACCTATTTGTCAGGCAGACTCTATTCTATATAAATAGGACTGCACTCTTAAATTTAATTCAATACTTTTATGGAAAAAACCAAAAACTGTATCCTTATATATAAAGTATAACAACATTTGATTTTTCGAAGAAATAAATATAAGTCAAAAAGTGATGAGGAATTGTTAAATAGTTACAAATCTTCTGAGGATCGTTTAATCATCGGAGAGCTGTATCGCCGTTATGGGCATCTCGTATTTGGGCTTTGTTTAAAAATAACGGAGAATAAGAATATAGCTGAAGATCTTACCATGCAAGTATTCGAATCTCTATATGAAAAAACTCGTAAACATACTATTGGTCATTTCAAATCCTGGTTATATGTTGTAACCCGTAACGAATGTTACCAGTTTCTAAGAAAACAAAAGTCCACAAAATATGAAGACACGCTCATAAATCATGACTATTCAGCCCAGGAAGAAGAATTGGAAAGTATACATTCAAAGGAAGAACAGCTCCTCTTACTTGAAAAAGCAATCGCTCAGCTTCAGGAAGAACAGAGAAAAGCCGTTCAACTGTTTTATCTGGAGGAATTATCCTATAAACAAATCGGTGAGAGGTTAGATTGGGATCTAAAAAAAGTAAAAAGCCGAATTCAAAACGGTAAAAGAAATATAAAACTATATATGGAAGAGCATCATGTTGTTAAATCTACATCATAAAATATTAGGAAAAAAAGATTCACTTACCCGAAAAGAAATCGATGATTACCTTTCAGGTAGATTATCTCCGGAAGAACAACATCTTATTGAAGAGAAGTTAGAGTTCTCCGATTTTGATAATGAGGCAATGGAAGGTTATCGTAATTCCGGCTTAAAAACGGATATTCTCAAAAAACGAATGGATAAACAATTCCTTTCACAATCAAATTTTATTTGGATTGCAACAACACTCTCCTTCCTTTTAGTTACAACTCTCTATTTTTTTATAATACCAACAGGAACCAAGGAACTCATTTCACCGATAACTATTGATCCCTCTCCGGTTTCGCAAGCTCCAGAAACAGCATTTATAGAGGAGGAAGAAATTTTATCTCAAGAGCCAACACAGGAAACACTTCCCGAAACAATAACTGTCAACACTAATTTTCCAGAAAGCAACGTTCAAGAAAAAGAGTCGGTAAGTACGGAACAATACGAAAGTTATGTTCCTCAACTCCCCCCGCGACAGACGCATCCTCTTTCATTAAAACCAGCTCAATTTGAAATTTTACTTGACTATGAAAAAGAAATTTATTTATCCGACCTGAAGTTCATTGACTTCAGAGGCATCCGAACTACACCTATTACAACGCGAGGCTTCTTTTTATCAGGAACAGAAGCAGAACTCGAAAACAGAGATTCAGAAAGTTCTTCCTTACCCTGGCAAACAATCGAGATAGATTATCACGACTATCTCTCAAAAACAGCTGTCTATATTAAAGAAGGGAAATGGAATCTTGCTATTCCACGTTTGGAAAAAATACTGGAACAATATCCAACAGATGAAAATGGACTTTTCTATCTCGGTTTTTGTTATTTTCAAACACATAATTATACAAAAGCACTTCCTCGTTTTGTTGCTGCAGGAGAATCCTTTCGTCAGAATTTCTACGAAGAAAGTCTCTGGTATCGCTACTTGTCGAATAAGAAACTGGGGAATACAATTAAAGCGGAACAACTAAGAACACAAATAGTAGATGAAAACGGGTTTTACGCCAAACAAGCAGAAAAACAAAAGTAACTTCTAATCCTCTAAATAAGGATAGCTTGTTTTTTCTGATTGTTTACGTTCTTTTTTTTCTTCCTTCCAGATTTTATCGTATTTACGGCTAATCTGTTTTTGAGTATATCGGAAACGTTTTTTCCAGTACCGATTCATTTTTCTGTTTCCTTTTTTTACCTGTCGGGCAGTTTTGTTTTGATCAAAATTGACCTCATTCATCCACCCGTAAAAACAAAGCAGAGCATATTTATTCTGTAACTCCGGGGCAAATAATTTATGCTCCCTTATTAATTGTAGTGAAAAATGCAGGAAAACTTCCTGTCCCCAATCGTATCTGAAGATATGGTTTTCTCTCTGCAGTGCAAAATTAATCGCTTCTGTTTGCTCCAGACCTTTAAACTTATCCAGCAAAACAGAGTCGCCTGTCAGAAAAACCAAAAAGGCCTCATCCAAACTCCGGGGCTTAAAATCACCATATTTAAGTAAATTATAGTTGACTGTTTGCAATTTCTCTTTAGCCCTTTTGTATACGGAAGAAGTATCTTCCTGTGCTTTTGCAAAAAAAGCCGTAAATAGTAGAGTGGTAATTAAAAATTGTAGCTTCACTGTATCTTTATTCCTCGTTTATAATAGGCTAATTTTTCATAGAAATACCAGGGACCATGTTTTTTTCCTTTTTTATAGACCCCTGTTGACTCAATATTTCCATGTATATCGTAACTTATCCAGCGTCCGTGCTTCAGTCCTTTCTTGTAACTTCCCTTCTCAATAATGATTTTCTCTTCTTTCAGAAATAGCCATGCTCCATCAGGAACTCCATTCTTCAGATTACCGAATGCAGAAATTTCGTTGTCTCTATTCATAACACACAATGTGTACATATCGCTAAACTCACCATCCCACTCAAAGGGTTTCGATGGATAGTGTCCTTCCTGAGCAAAAAACGGAAATGGAGAAAAAGTCAGAAGTAAAATACAATAGCGCATACCAGTATAGAAACGGAATTGTATCATTTTGTTACAACAATTCTAGCCTTTTTTCTTCTTGTTCTGATCCAGCTTAAAGGTATATTGCAACATTACGGTTCTCGGAGCTTCGGCTTTTAGAGGTCGCAACGAATACGCACGGTTGAAGAGATTAGCAGAGACAAGTGAAATCTTATGCATATCATTTATAGCATAACTGATTCGCGCATCAAATATCGGATGTCCTGTATTTCTGGTATTATAATAATTCATGTATTGAATCGGCTGCATTGTTCCGGTACTCAATGTATAATCCTCAAAATCCTGAACAGCTCCATCTAAATTAACCAACTTCGAAAAGTATTTAAAACTAACCCCTACCGCAAAGCCTTTGTACGAAAATTCAACATCTGCTTTCAGGTTATGTAATGACCGGTATTTCAGAATACGACTTGAAGGATCGATACTGGTTTCCTGATAACTTAATTCATTCCCAACCGAATCAACAGCATAGATATAGTCCGGATTCATACTCACTGGTATGATATAATTATACCCGGCCATAACAGCCAATGAAGCATGTTTTCCCATCTTTGCTAATCCGGTAAATGAAATATCTATCCCGACTACACGTGAATCTCCCGTATTTACAAATCGAAATCCCGCCGGAATTGTTGTTGCCCCGACCAAACTTTCCCAATACCCAAACAAGTACTCAATTGTATTTTCATAGCGCTGCATAAAACCGGCTACGTCCAGGTATCCAAAAAACTCCCAGAATTTAAAACCTTGTTTAATCCCTACTTCAGCATTCCAGCTTTTCTCAGGTTTCAAAGACGGATTCGGGAACATTCCTAAATCTCCAATTCCAGTTCGGATAAAGCGCTCTGTTATAGTCGGAAATCTATAGCCTTGTCCATAAGAAGCTCTCAAATAGGTTTCTTGAAATAATTTCAGGCTCGCTCCCGCTCTAAATATAGGTTGTAGTTTCTGAATCGAATCATTTAATCGGAAGTATTCTAATCTCCCCCCAACCGACAGGTTCAATACGTTAAAGAATTTTTTATCGATTTCCGCATACCCGGATATATTCAACAATTTATTCCGCGGACTTCCCGATCCGATATAAAGTTCAGCATACGAATCGGTATGCATTCCGGTTATCCCACCTATGAAATCAAACCCGTGTAATATTTTGTAGCTCTTCTGAAACTGGTAGTCTGCATACAAAACAGTCGCTCTGTTATCCTGCCCTCCAGAAATTTTGTTATCAGAATGTAAAAAACGCCCTCTGAGGCTGTGTTTTGACCCTGTTTCCTGAAAGAACTGAATGTAAGGATCCAAGTTTGTTATAAACTGGTTATGTGTAAAAACAGCTCCCGGATAACTTTGGTAAAATCCGGATGTGTCATTTAACCAGGCAAACGCCATAACTCCATCACTATACATTGCGTTTCCATTCAACCCATAACTCAGTCCTTTTATTCGTTTCGACCTGTGACGCAGATTGAAATTCAGGCGACCTCTGGTAGTTGCCATTTCTTTATTTCCAAAGTTGGAAATTGTATCATACGCAGGTGGTTCCTCTGAACTCCAATAGATATACGCCGAATCTTTAACAGCTGGTCCTATATACCCATGATCATGATTGAAATTCCCTCCGATTACCAAATCAAAATTTCCGATCTTCTGTGAATGTAGAAAATTCATCCCGTGGATTCCGGGATAATCATCATACCATACCTGTGAACGGTCCTTAGGCTTAGAATACATTCCAGAATATACATTTACTTTGGTAATTGGTTTATCCCGGGGATATGCTGTACGAATATGGATTGCTCCAGAAAGAGCTGAAGATCCTGATAAAACAGAACTTGCTCCTTTTATTACTTCTATCTGTTCAATGTTTTCTACCGGAATAAAACTCCACTCCGGACGCCCCGCATCACCAGACAACATAGGCATGTCATCTACAATAACAGCAACTTTGGAGCCTACTCCAAATGTAAAACCGGAACCTCCTCTGATTTGTGGCTCTCCATCAAGAATATTTAATCCCGGTGTCTGATCCAGAATCGTCTCAATACTTCTTGTATTTTTATTTTCTATAATTTCCGGCTTAATCACCTCCATCGAAACGGTAAGGTCTTCAATTGGTTTATCAAATTTCCCTACACGTACCTCTACATCCCCCAACATATTAGGAAATGCTTTCAAGGCGAAATTATGGTTCAATACCTCACCCGACTTAATGGAAAAACTAAACGTATCGGGAACCATTCCTGTAAAACGGCAAATTACAGTGTGCTCACCCGGAGCAAGGCTTAATTTGTATACCCCATCAAAATTGGCAACTGATCCTATTGTCGGATCTGCACGTAAAATAACGGTGGAACTGATTAATGGTTCTGCTGTTTCCGCATCGGATATAATACCTGTAAGGGTTCCATTTTGAGCAAAAAACTGTCCGCCCATGAATATGGACACCAAAATAGTGATAAACTTATTCATTTGTAGTACCTTCTTGCTTCCCCAGTGAAGGAGCAACTAAGTTAATGTATGTATAGTTTTCGGGTCAGTGTTCCTTTCTCGCTTTTGACAATTACAAAAGCAATACCGGAATAAGCTAACTCAAATGTTGATTCTTTATCAGACAATTGACGTGAAACCAGATTTCTTCCTGCCATATCTAAAATCCTTACTGATGCATCAGACGGCAATTCATCCAAACTGATCACCACTTTTTTCCCTGCGGAGTATGCCGTTCCTTTCAATTCTACATACTCGTCAAATCCGGCACCGGAATAATGCATCCGGATATCGTCAATAACAAGGGTACTTCCCTTAACTCCAAATGGACGTTCTGAAAAATCTGCTACATATCCTAAAGAAGAGGAAAGGAACATCACATTCGCACTATCCGGTACATCTGAAGAAAAGTAATTAAACGGTATAATAAACTCCGTATAATCTGTAACTGTTTCATTGGATGTCCAAGAAGCGAGTGCTACTGTATCTCTCTTTTCAAGTGTTGAATTCCATTTGGTAAGATAACAAAGAATCAAAAGAGAATCTCCGTTAATCAATCTGTCATCACCATCAGATGGTGCTATCCCTCCGACCGACTTGTACGTATACCACCCGGCAAATGCTTGCGGTCTGTTCGTAAAAGGAGCGCCAAATACAATGCTTGCAAACGGGTTACTCTCATTAAAAACGAATTCACCCAAGCCGGCATTTCCAACGGCTACTACCGGACCAATAGAATCTGTCCGCATAACAATAGCGTGAGATCCGGAGTGCGTAAAACTTGTGTCCTTCATGAAAATATGATCAATCTCAAGGTATCTATTAACGGGGTTTCCGGAAATCCAACCCTGTCCAAGCGAATCATACTCATAGGTATAGGGTTGTCCTCCATTATCTGCAACTCCCGAAATACTTTGTATATCTTCAAAATCACTATTCGGCAATTGTGTCTGAGCTGAAACTACTGAAGTAAGTCCTACTGACATCGCCAACAAGCAAAGTGTTATTCCTGTCTTTTTCATAATCTTCAATTAATTCGCTGAAAAAATAACTTTTCTGGTCACCTGCTTCTGACCATCAAAAAACTGTATAAAATAAAGCCCCGACTCTTTTGGAGTAACCGTTTGTATTCCTGATAAAGTACCTGACTTGAGTTTACGCCCTAAAGCATCATACACAGCAAAATCACCGGACTTTGTTGCTTTCATCATAATCTCTTCACCACTTTGATAAGCCAGAAACTCATTCTCTTCATTTTTCACTTCAGGAAGCGTCAGTACACCAAAGTACAATGACTGCTCATTTGAAATGGAAGTAATCCCTTCAATAACCGATTCACAAATCACGTAATAGAATCCTCCATTATCAAAAGAAAAAGATTCTGTTATTTGTACTTTTACAGGATCAAAAGATTCATAAGGTCCACCGGAAGTCAATGAGTATTTCCACTCACGATCCGTAGCAGCCGGACTCTCATACACCATCATGTCAATTGGATCTTCTCCGACAATAGAAGTAGAGTTTCCTGTAAACCCAATATAGCTTCCTGTCAATGTGATCGTAATATCTTCATCATTATCGTTCAACAAAATTGTATATCCTGAAACGGTTTCCGAAGGTCGAACGCGAACTCTGTAAGCCGTACCCGGTTGAATCTGTGCCGGAATAGTTCCTGCAACAGTTCCGCTTGATGAAGAAGTAATACGTCCAAGCTCTATCGGATCGGAGAAGTCACCATTAGCATCTGACAACTCCGCAATAAATTCATTAGTTCCTGAAAACAAACCTCCCTGAACCGTATAAGGAACACTTATTGCAGCTCCGGTTGTATTTGTAATCGCATACGTGTTTGAAACCAGGTTCTGAGTTACTACGGGTAAATTATAAATCAATTGTAGATCATCAAAATAAGCAACCGACCCAACTACAGCAAGTGTACTATCCCCTGACGTTAATACTGACAATAAATAGTCCGGCGTATTACCATTCATATAATTAAAAGGCACCGAAAAACGTTTCCAGTTAGCTGTTGTCCCTACCATATGGAATCGCGCAACAGCCACAAGATCATTTGGCGTATTTCCTTCAGGTAGTTCACAGGTAGATCCTCTGTGCAGAGCAACCTCTACCTTTCCTTTATCTCCTCCTGCCGGTGAATACTTATACCACCCCACAAGGCTATCCGGACGAGATGTAAACGGCGTATTCCATTTCCCTTCCGCAGAGATTGTCGCCACGTAACCATTCTCAGGATTGAAATCAGGAGCAAAAACCCGACCGTTTGTTAAAATACCATTAGCTGTTATTCCCAGGGCACTTTCATTCTCCATACGAATAGAGCTTCCCCCTAATCTCCCCGGAGCTTTTGATATTACCTTAGGTGCTACTCCTGCCTGTCCACCACCGGATGTTTTCAGTGAAGACCACTCTGTAGGTTCTTCTGTAGGCGACCCCGTGTTTTCCCATGACTCAAACCCTCCATTCTCAAACTGTTGCTGAGTAAATCCCAAAAACGGGAAAGCACAAACAATAATTCCTGTGTAAATCTTTTTCATAAGTGTAAGTTTGATCTCAACCCAACCGGGAGAATATCATAACAGCAAAAGTAAAAAATTATCCTTTTATTTTACGATTTACCGTAAAAGTGAAAAAAAATCACACAATCCTAACATGAAAAAAACAGCTTGATTTACAATCAACAAGAGACGAAACCAACGTTCTACGTCTATCCTTCGTCTTAGAATATAGTTACCAACAATAAACAGGATGTTATGCAAACAGGACTGTCGCAAATCAGGCAATTGAATGAAGCACTACTGGTTATGAAACATTTTGTTGAACTGAGTGCTCATCTCCTGCCCTATCTGGAAAAAATTACGCGAAAGAAAAGGTTGAACAAGAAAGAGAAACAAGATAAAGCTTTTGTATTCCATGTCTACGAAAATTATGATGTTGACCCGGAGACCTCCAAAGTACTTCTGAATTCCGATATTATTCTTCTCATTATGAAGTCTTTCCACTCGTTAAAAAATCGCACAAAGGAAAATGACTCCGAAACTATGCTCTACCTCAGCAAATTCTACAAAGAGTACCACCGCCTGATCAAAACATGGAATAAGATTGAAATGAACTAAATTTGTTTATTTTCGTTTCATGATTCTGATTGGTGAAAGCGGCGCAACAAAATCGTCCTGGGGAATAGCCGGAAAACCGAAAACTCTGTTTACAACCCAAGGATTCAGAGGAACACAAAGCAAATCAGAAGATATCTATAAAATTCTTCAGGAGGTTAAAGTGGAGTTTGAATCTGCTTATTTTAACGAAATTCATCTTTTCTGTTCCGGTTGTTTGAGAGACGAACCTAGCCAACGTGTACGTTCTCTTCTGCATCAAGTATTTCCCTCTATTCGAAGCAGTGAAATATACTCCGATCTTCACGCGGCAGGAATCAGTACATTAAAAAATCACGCCGGTTTAGGGATTATACTTGGAACCGGTTCTGTAGCTTTTGAATGGGACGGAAAAAAACCTGTTCAGGTATTTGGAGGAAAAGGGTTTCCTGGTGGAGATTTTGCCGGCGGAGCTGATTTGGGGTTTCGGCTTCTACAGTATGATCATAAGGATATCATTCCTTTTCTCACCAAAGATGAATATGAACTGGTACAACAACTTACTTCTAAAAAGCAGCTTATACCCGGAGAAGTTGGTAAACTTGCCAGACCCGTTATCCGCAACAAACAGAACCCGATGCTGAAAAACTTAATCACCAAAGCCCTTGTTGATTTTACAGCAGAAATTCCCTCGGATAAAAAGTATTCTCGGATTGGTGTAAGCGGATCAATCGGTAACTTTTTACAGGACGAATTACAACAGTTTTTTCACTCATCTACCCTGCTTTTGACTCCATCACCCATTCATTTTCTCCTAGCCCAAAGCTAACTCTTTCATAATAAACCAAAAAGAGACCATTTTTTTCATTTGACATTACACGCCATTGGTCGATAGCCATTGTTTTTTTGTAGAATTTATGATTTTTCAAAGAAAATAATTCCGATATTGGGGTCAGAAATTCATAGAATCAATGGAGAAATTGTTTGTTGAAGCTACCACCAAAACACCTTTTATATCTTTTGACGAAGCATCTGGTATTATGACCATTAAGGGTCGTTCTATTCCAAAGGATGCCGAGACTTTCTGGAATCCGGTATTAAACTGGTTTACGCTTTATATGCGCACTCCTGCTCAACGAACAACAATTCGCATTGACCTGGAATACTTCAATATATCTTCCTCAAAAAGTCTCTTGTTACTTCTTTATAAATTGAACGAAATGAAAACACAAGGTTTTGAAGCCGTTGTTGAATGGTACTATAATACGGAGGATATCGACATGTATGAAGTTGGTCAGGATTATGCATTTATGGTTAAAGTTCCTTTTGAGTTCAAAAAACAGGATCAGAGTGCTTTAGCTATGGTTGTATAGTCTTATCCGACCAGTCTTCCGGAACAATAAACGTTACTTTTTGCCCGCTTCCCGAAAGGGTAATTACAGGGGTCGCTGTTTTTAGAACCGTAGTATACTCTTTTAGTTGGCGGTTTAGCTCAAACGCATTCAAAGTTTTTCCTCTGAAATGCTCAAAATCTGCCATCCAGTTTGGCTTCTTCGGCAAGACAAATCCTTTTCCCATTTTATCTTCATATAGACAATCATCGCTTAACGCCACCCAGTTATTTCTTTCCGAATTTTGAGTAAAAAGATAACCTTTCACGAAAAAAAAGCTTTCGACATTACCATACCCTTGCTCTATGAAAAAACGTTGAGCCTCCGGAACTTGTTTCTGAACAACTTTTTCCCATTTCCTTTGAAAAGTATCTCTTTTATTAGGTCCTACCCACTCTTTAATATCCGTAAGAAGATAATACTTAACAGCCACCTCAAGATGAAGTAGTTTTCCTTCAAACTCCACCAAAAAATCAATTTCGCTTACCGTAACGGAATCCCGCACTAGTTGCCTGTTTGCTTCAAGAAGTTTGATAAATGGAGATTCAGAAAAAAAGTACAACAATAACTGTTCTGCATATACTCCAATCTTATACCCTGCATGACAATTTGTAATCAGTTTATTAATTTTTCCCGGCGCACCATCTTCTTTGTAAAACCAATCCCTATGCAAAGCCAACCATTTGTCTTGTAATCCTTGCGGAAAAAGTAATCCTGACTTTTCATATGTAGTATTCACCTCCAAAACGGGAGAAAAAAGCAGCCAATACAGGTTACGTAAGTGAATATTCGTTAAAACTCTATTCCGATGGTTCATTTTATATTACATTTGCAAAAAAACATTTTCGTGCGTACAATTGCTGAAATTCCTCATCATACATTCCGCATTTCTGTCTTTTCGTACAACTCCAAGTACATTGTTAAGATAGAACTCGGACAGTTTGAGCAAATTTACAAAATAAGTGAAGCAGATGTTATCGGGCTTGAAGAAGTAAAAGGTATGCTCACTGATGAATTTCTCGAAAATTGTATGGGTCGTTTTCTAACGATGCGGGAAGACTGGTTAAAAAGCTTTTCAAATAAAAACGTAAACTAGAAAAATGAAAAAGGTACAACTTATCGCCTTGTTCTTCGGAGCTGCTATGACTATCACCGCTTGTGGCGGAGATAAAAAAACTGTTACGGAAGAGGGAACTACTACCCCTAAAGAAACACCTGTTTATGCAGAGGGAATCAAAATCGGTTATTATAACAGTGATTCACTTAATGCCAATTACAAGTTAATCAAGGCTATTGAAAAAGATCTCGAAGCACAGGTAAACACGATGAGTAGTAATTTTGAGGCGAAAGTAAAGAGTTTTGAAAACTGGGCACGTTCTTATGACGAAAAGATCAAAAACAATATGCTGATTTCCTCAGAAATTCAAAAGTTTCAGGAGCAATTCCAGCAACGTCAGATGGCTTTGGCTCAGGAGGAACAACAACTTCAGGGTAAAATCCAGCAACTACAAAATGACAATCTTATCAAAGCATTCAACCGCGTGGAGAATTTTGTAAAGAATTATGCGGAAAAGAACGGGTTTGATATGATTCTTCAATATGCCAAAGGAGGACAGGTAATTTATATCTCTCCCGGAATGGATGTTACTGAAGATATCGTAAATGGTCTGAATACCGAATACACAGAACTTAACGAAACGCTTGAAAGCGAAGAGTAAACTATGTTAATAGCACGTCAGAAAAAAGAGGAAAATATCATTGAGTATTTACTCTATATGTTTCAGATAGAAGATTTGATCCGCGCCCATCAACTGGACGCGGATTTACTTTATGAACGTATTATAGAACCTCAGGTTCAGGATGAAAAACTAGCTGAAGAATACAGAAACTGGTATACAGGGCTGATTCGGGCGATGAAAGAACAACGCAAGGAAAAAGAAGGACATATATTTGAACTTCATGAAGTACAAATGGAACTTTTTTACCTGCACACGACACTGGTAAATCTGGTAAAAGACAAAAATTATACCGAAGCTTTCAATAAGGCTCTACCGTTTATTACTGAATTTCGGGAAAAATCAGATTCAAAACTAAACGATGTTGATCTGGCTGTACAAGCACTTTACATGAAACTCCTCCTCAAACTAAAGGGGAAAGAAATCCTCAAAGAAACGGAAGAGGCTTTTGATGCCATGCGTAAAATGCTGGTTAAGCTGGCACAAGCATATCACAAAATGAAAAAAGGAGATTTGGATTTTTTTAATAATAACTAATCCTCTTCCTCAACGTTAGTAGCGTATTTTCCCATTGATTTCTCAAAGAAAAACCGCACCACCACAGTTGGTTTTGCTTTTAAATTATTAATCGGGTAGTAATTGGGATCGTGTTCACTTATTGCTTTATACCCTGGTATCTCTGCTTCATAAATAATGATATCCTGTTGAAGCTGCTGTGGATTATCGACAATTTCATGCACATACGCTTCAGGGTGATCTGTTCCTATCCCATCAATAATTTTATAGGAGAAAACCGGTACTATACTTCCGTTTAGATAACGAAAAAAGACTTCGAAAGCACTATTCTTAACCCTGTATATTGCACTCAGCGTTTTGTACCCCGGATCAAGAAGGTTTTGCTCTTTTACTTTTAAAGCTTCCAGTCCATTACTGGATATAAGATATGGTTTACTTACCTGTTTGGTTTCTCCATCCCAAATAACCAGATAATTATAATTACCAAGATATCCCAGATCTACCAAAAAGGAAGGATTCTTAGCATTTTCGACATCTTTCTGCGCTCTTCTGGATAAATTTACAGACAAATATGCATCCTGAATACCATCCTCATTAAGGTGGGCTCTCCCGACCTCCCAACTTACTTCATTTTCCACAGCCCCGATTTTCGATAGAGCCACTTTCAAAAACATCTGTTCATTAAACTCAAAAGGAGCATCCGGGTTGAATGACTCCTTTTGGTTTTCATCTTTTACATCGACCGAATCATCTTCTGAACATCCTGTAAGCAGAACAGACGTAAGTACAACGAAAAAAATTCTTTTCATAGTTTGCTTACTTCTCGTTTACAACCCCCATCTTACAGAATTTTTCAATGCGTTCTTCGATCCGCTTATCTGTATCAATCTTAGCAAGTGCTTTAACCTGCTTTTTCAATTCTTTCTTGACAATCTCAAACATCTCCTCCTGATGGCGATGCGCACCTCCTAACGGTTCTTTAATGATATCGTCTACCAATCCCAACTTTTTCATATCTGAAGAAGTTAGCTTCAATGCATCCGCTGCTTTTTCTTTATAATCCCAGCTTCTCCAAAGAATAGTAGAACAGTTTTCAGGTGAGATGACAGAATACCATGAATTCTCAAGCATCAACACTCTATCACCCACTCCGATTCCTATCGCACCTCCTGAAGCACCTTCTCCGATAATCACACAGATTACAGGCACCTTCAGTTTCATCATTTCATATATGTTTCGGGCAATAGCTTCTCCCTGACCTCTCTCCTCGGCTTCTAATCCAGGAAATGCTCCAGGAGTATCAATAAAAGTAACGATCGGTTTATCAAACTTCTCTGCCAGTTTCATAAGTCTAAGTGCTTTCCGGTATCCCTCAGGGTTAGCCATACCAAAATTGCGATACTGACGCATTTTTGTATTCATTCCCTTTTGCTGTCCTATGAACATCACAGTTTGTCCATCCAACATACCGAAACCTCCGACCATCGCTTTGTCATCACGAACATTTCTGTCTCCGTGGTACTCCTGAAAAGTACCATCTGTGATTGCATTTATATAAGCCAACGTATAGGGTCTCTCCGGATGTCTGGATAACTGAACCCGCTGCCAGGGAGTTAATGAAGAAAATAACTCTTTCGTTTTATCGGCAAGTTTCTTTTCCAGTTCCTCCACCTTATCGGACATATCAACCTCTGTATTTCCGCTGACTTCCTTTACTTTCTCTATCTCTTCCTGAAGTACCCTAAGTGGTTCTTCAAAGTCTAAATATGTTGCCATAATGTGTCTATTTCGGGGCGAAAGTTAGTAAAAATATACTTTTACGCCAGTTCCTACTAACAAGTTCTTAATATTCTACCAGTTTCAACAACTTCTCTTCGAAGCGATGCTTTGGTAAAAAGTTCTGCTCCAGATCAGCAGCAAAAGGAACCGGTGTATCCAAAGAGGCTACCCGAACAACCGGAGCATCCAACGCATCAAAACAGTTCTCATTGATCAAGGCTGAAATTTCACCTCCCAAACCACCTGTCAAACAGTCTTCATGCACTACAATTACCCGCCCTGTTTTTCGAACGGAAGCATAAACAGTGTCCGTGTCCAAAGGAAGTAATGTACGAAGATCAACGATTTCCATGTCAATATCCGGATGCTTTTCAGCCATTTCCAATGCCCAGTGCACTCCCATTCCATAAGTAATGATAGAAATCTGATTTCCTGTCTTTCTTACTTTTGCTTTTCCGATTTCCACCGTAAAATAATCATCATGCACCTCTTCTTTTAAACTTCGGTACAAGAACTTGTGCTCAAAGAACATAACCGGATTCGGATCTTCAATGGCCGATGCTAATAGTCCTTTTGCTTCTTCGGGGAAAGCCGGATATACAATTTTCAATCCCGGAGTATGAGCAAACCACGCTTCATTACTTTGCGAATGAAACGGACCTGCAGCAACACCCGCTCCTGTAGGCATACGGACAACAACATCTGCATTTTGTCCCCATCTCCAGTGCATTTTAGCTAAATTATTTACGATTTGGTTAAATCCACACGTCACAAAATCAGCAAACTGCATTTCTACAACCGCTTTCATTTTTTTAATCGAAAGTCCAAGTCCTGTTCCTACAATAGCAGACTCACATAAAGGCGTGTTACGGACTCTGTCTTTCCCGAACTGATCTACAAACCCTTCTGTAATTTTAAAGACACCTCCATATTCGGCTACATCCTGTCCCATAATAACAAGGTTATCATGGCGCTCCATTGCCTGACGCAAACCATCTGAAATCGCATCAACAAAACGCTTTTCCGATTTATTTTCTGTAGCTGGAAGAACGGTATAGTCTCCTGTTGGAGCATATACATCGTTCAACTCCACAGTCGTATCAGGAACGATTTTTTCTTCTGCAAAAGCCAGATCCAATCCTTCCTGAATTTCATTCTTTACAGCTTCCGTTACCTGATCGATCATGGCTTCAGTAAGAATTCCCTGCTCCTGCAAAAACAATTCAAAATTTCTGACAGGGTCCTTTTTCTCCCATTGATCCTGAATTCCCTCCGGATAATATTTTGTTCCGGAAGCTTCTTCATGACCTCTCATCCTGAATGTCATCAATTCAAGTAAAAACGGACGTGGATTTTCACGCAAAGACTGTGCAATCTTTCTAACTGAAGAAAGCACTTCAAGGATATTATTCCCGTCCACCTGAAAAGCATCCATTCCATAACCGATTCCCTTATCGATGAATTGGCGGCAACGAAATTGCTCATTACTTGGAGTTGAAAGCCCCCACTGGTTATTCTCTACAGCAAAAATCACCGGCAACTGCCATACTGAAGCAACATTCAACGCTTCGTGAAAATCTCCTTCACTCGCTCCTCCATCACCGGAAAAAACAAGAGTTGCTTTACTTTCTTTATTCAATTTACAAGCAAGCGCTATACCATCAGCAATACCAAGTTGAGGCCCCAAATGAGAAATCATTCCTACAATATTGTACTCACTTGCACCGAAATGAAATGAACGATCCCTTCCTTTGGTAAATCCTGACATTTTCCCCTGAAACTGGGAGAAAAGACGGTTCAATGGAATCCCTCTTGTTGTAAAAACCCCCAGATTTCTGTGCATTGGAAGTATGTATTCTTCCGCTTCCATTGCTAATGTTGTCCCAACAGAAATTGCTTCCTGTCCCCAACCGGAAAACCATTTTGATATTTTCCCCTGTCGAAGTAACACCAACATTTTCTCTTCTATAACACGAGGCTTCTTAATTGCTTTATAGACAGATAGCAATTCATCATCTGAAAACTCACTTCTGTCATAGTTTATATGACGTTCTTCTTTTACTTCCATGCCCAAATATTTCGATTGTCAAAGTTACACAGAAAGAACTAAAAAAGATCATCTGCAGAAGATAAATATCCTCAACGATATACACGACTATAAATTCATTCCAACAAACAAAAAGTCCCGGATATCCGGGACTTTTTCATTTATCCATCTAACCACCCCTTACATCTATTCCTGCGGATTATCCGTAAGGGTTCTCATAAAATTGACCAGGTCTTTTTTCTCTATCTCTGTTAACCGCAATTGAGCGTCGGGCAAAGTTTGTGACGGAAGATTTATTCCCTGCCCCAGTCCCCCACCTTTATCATAGAAATCTACAACTTCCTCCAGCGTGTTATAGATTCCGTTGTGCATATAAGGAGCTGTTATTTCCACATTTCTTATCGTAGTTGTTTTAAAAGCATATTTATGCAATTCCAGTTTCGTATTATTAAATTTCCCCAAATCATCATCTAATACATCAGGCCGGTCTGCTGCAATCGGAACTCCCAGAATTTCTGATTCGTTATCTTTATAATGAGGTGGTAATAATCCATTAAACAGAGGAGCAAAATGACATGTTGCACACTTAGCTTTTCCGGAAAAAATATTGAATCCGTTTTTTTCCGATTCATTCAGGGCTGACTTATCCCCTCTGACATACTTATCAAAACGGGAATTAAAGCTTACCAACGACCGCACATAATCAGCAAGCGCATTTGAGATGGTTGTTTTTGTGACGATTCCATTATAGGCTTCCTTAAACAATTGTACATACGATGAATCCTGCTCTAACCGGGATACAATTTCCACTACATTACCTCCCATCTCCAGAGGATTATGAATAACATCCACCACTTGTATCTCCAATCGTTTTGCACGACTGTCATAAAAAAAACGCGTCTGAAAACCTGCATTCAATAAGGTAGGTGTATTTCGTTTCAGCAATTCGCTTCCATCCAATGCCGTATTTTTCATCATTCCGTCTGCCATACCTTTCTCACTGATATGACAGCTTGCACAACTCCTCGATCCATCTGCTGAAAACAATGGATCATTGAACAATTTCTTACCTAATCTCACACTTTCGGGTTTTATTCCGGGAGCGAAAAAATCAGTATTAAAAAAGGAAGTGTCGTACAAAAATGTCGCGCGATTATCAATTGGACGAAAATTTACCGGGTAAGTATAGGCAAACTCATCGATAACTTGTTTCGTCCATTTTTCGAGCGGATGAAGGACTTCTGTTATAAACTTCAACCTGTCAAATGAATCAAAGTCGACAGCCTGTTGAAGAAGTTCGCTGGATTTACGAAACAGTGCGATCCCTTCTTTGAACTGTTTTTTTGCTTTTTTATATTTAAATACCGGTTCATAAGCCTGTACAACTTCTTCTAATGATCTCATTGCTGCCATTGTCTCAGGAAGACTATTGAGACTTTCCGGAACATCAAACCCGGTAATTCCTAAAGTTTCTATCCGAAACAATTCCAAACGAAATGCATCCCAGACAACTATATTGTATTCTTTTGCACGTACAATTGAATCGCTTTCTCTTCTTTCAACAGATGTTGCAATTATTTCTCTCAGCAAAACAATCTCTTTCTCCAATTCCTCGTAAGTCCCTTCCCCTGGGTTAAACAACAAATCCTCAATTACCTGGAGACCGTGCGGGTACTTCTCCTCCATAGGCGTTTTATGATGGTATGCATTCGTAATCAGATTAGCACCATTAATACGTCTCACCTCATCACTTTCTATATAACATAGTAAAAACTCACACGTCTTAAATACCTCCCGCATTTCCAAAAACGCAGGTATCAACTCAGATTCCTTCACCCCCTGATGTACGAGACTATCAAGTGTATCTATCTTCCGGAGAAAATGATTCAGATTCTCAGCATACAAGACCCCAATCTTCTCAGCAGAATTCATTTCGATAACATCTGCCCTGTCCTTAACCGAACTAATAGACAAAATAAACAACACTGAAACCAGTATTACCGGAATGTATTTTACCCTCCAACTTTTCATGTAACAAAGCTAATCTGACAGAAGACGTAACACGATTAAGTGGATGTTATCTAATTGATAAATAAGATCAAGCGTTTTTGAATAAAAATTAATTCACTCATAAAAAGCTCTTAATCAACAAGCAATGAGTACAAAGTATTTTAGCAGAAAATTTTCCGATACTATGAAAAATACTATACTCTCTGCTATCATTTTGCTAAATGTATTTGCGGTTTACTCCCAAACAATTGTTCGTGGACCTTATTTACAAAGTCCCACACACGAAAGTATCACGGTCATGTGGCGTACAAACATCAGTACCAGCTCGAAAGTTTGGTACGGTACCGACCCCGACAACCTGACTGATTTTGAAATAATTTACGACAATGTTATTGACCACACGGTTCTGATAACAGGTTTGCTACCCGCTACACGTTATTATTATAAAGTAGGAGACGCAAACAATGAACTTGCCCCAGACGCTGCCAGTCAGTATTTCAAAACCCACCCCATACCCGGAACTACCGTTCCGACCCGAGTATGGGCTATTGGTGACTTTGGACGTGGAAATCAGGGACAGGTAGCAATGAAACAAGCTTTCGAGAACTATTCTGGTGATCGCGAAGCTGATGTTTGGATTTGGCTAGGTGATAATGCCTATAATGACGGAACGGATGCACAGTATCAAAGTAAAGTTTTTGCTGTAAACGGATTTAGTGACATCTTCTCCCATCTTCCTTTCTACCCTTCACCCGGAAACCATGATTATAATACCGTGTGGGCAGAAAGTACAACACTCGGAATTCCCTACACGAATATCCCTCTTGAAAATCACGAAGGTCCATATTTCGACATGGTGGATGTTCCTGAGCATGCTGAAGCAGGAGGTTTTCCTTCTCACCTTGAAGTGTTTTATTCGTATGACTACGGAGATGTACACTTCCTTTCTCTTAATTCCGAAGTGTTTGATTATACTTTCTCGTATGACGGAATCAATAGAATGAAACAATGGATTGAGGCAGACTTGCAGCAGAACACGCGTAAATTTACAATTGCTTATTTCCACCAACCTCCCTACAGTAAAGGTTCTCATGACTCTGACGATTTGTATGAACTGGTGATGAAAGCAATGCGCGAAAAAGTGATTCCACTGCTTGAGCAATACGATATTGATCTGGTTGTCTGCGGACACAGTCACGTCTTTGAAAGAAGTTATCTTATTAAAGGTCATTACGGATACTCTGACAGTTTTGACCCGGGTACAATGTTAATGCAGAATGGTGTTAACGGGAACTACGATGAGGGAACGCCTTACATCAAAGATAACTCATACAGCACACCGGAAGGGACTATTTATGTGGTATGTGGAAACTCAGGAAGTTCGGAAAGTAGTCCTACATTGGATCACCCTGCTATGTACTTCGGACATGGAGATCAGGACGCTATGGGGTCCTTTATAATAGATGTTGACAGAAACCGACTGGATGGGAAATACCTGACAAAAGAAGGTGCTATTGCGGATCAGTTTACCATCCTGAAAAAGGATCTTGATCTTAGTAATCTCCCCGATCATACAATTTGTCTTGGAGAGTCAATTGATGTTGCAGCTTTGTATACAGGCGGATCGTATGACATCAACTATGTATGGTCGGAAACAGATCAGACAGATTCAATCGTAAATTATTCTCCGACAGAAACGACAGAATTTACACTGACTGTTACAGACAACTTAACAGGACAGCAAGTTAGTGAGTCATTTACCATTAATGTACTTCCGGCTGCCGGAACAGAAATAACAGAGCCGATTCCGGGTGTACTTGCAGCCGCATCAGGAAGTAACTATACTTACCAATGGTATCTCAATGACAATCTTATTTCGGGGGCAACGAGTCAATACTATCAACCAATGTTCAATGGTGTATATCATGTTGTCATCACAAATATTGAGAACGGATGTACGACTATTTCAGAAGAATATAGCTACCCTTCAACACTGGGTCTGACATCTTCTGAAAATGAAAATTTCCTGCTTTTCCCGAACCCTGCATCTGAAAAAATCACATTGGTCATTCCTGATCTTTTGAAAGACGCCAACTACACGATTTCGGACGCAAGTGGTAGAATCGTTCTTCAGGGTAATGTATCTGAATCATTTTCAACCGTTCAAATTAGTAATCTCGCCAAAGGCTCCTATACAATCAGCTTAAAATCAGATCAGGTAGAGGTTCAGCAATCATTCTTAAAACAGTAATAAAACATCATCAAATAATAACATCCAGCACTATGAAATCAAGTAAACTAGTACTAATTATGATGCTAACCTCACTAGGAGGTCTGGCACAAACTCAACAGTTCACAAATGTCGGCAACAATAATTTTGTTGCTCCCGAAGGTGTACTATCCGTAAAAGTTCAGGCTATCGGTGGCGGTGGCGGTGGAGGACGTGTAAAAGGTTCTTCCGCTCGCGAATCCGGTGGTGGTGGCGGAGCTGCTTATGCAAGTGGTATTGTTAACGTAACAGCAGGAGAAACCTATATTATCCATGTAGGTAACGCCGGAGTCCAAAACTCAAGTACCGCTATCCATGGAGGAAACTCGTATTTCGGTAGCGCTTCCTCTACAGACGCTTTAACAACGGTTCGTGCCGAAGGAGGAAAAACACTTATTCTATCTGACGGAAGTCAATCGACAGGAGCACAAGGGGGAAAAGCAGCCAACTCAGTAGGGAACCTTGCCCGTTACAATGGTGGTAACGGAGGGTCAACCAACGATAACGACTACGGTGGCGGTGGTGGTGGAGCCGCCGGAAGTAACGGTCCCGGACAAAACGGTGGAGTAGGAACTCCGGGTATAGGGACTTCCAATTATGGTGGTAGCGGTGGTAACGGCGGCGTTGACGGTGGTGACGATGACGGTGTCGAAGGATATAACTACGGTGGCGGTGGCGGTGGCGCCAGAAAGAGTTGGAGTGGAACTGAATCTAACCGTTATGGCGCTTCCGGAGCGCAGGGGATCGTCGTTGTTTCCTGGTTAACCATATCTTCATTTACACCGGATTTTGTTTGTTCAAACAGTACCTCACCCGTCGTAATAACCGGAACCAATTTCGTTGACATTGATTCAGTTTCTGTTAATGGCAATAATGTACCTTTCACAGTTGTTAGTGATACAGAAATTACTCTTTCCGAACTAGATAATGCTACTTCAGGATCGATTATCGTTTATGGGGCCAATGGTAGTGCCCAGTCTTCGGAGCAACTTCAGGTATCAAACAATACGGTATCGATTAATCAACAAGGAGTTACTCTTACCGCTCAATATTCAGGAGCGATTGGGAATGCAACATTCCAATGGATTGACTGTGTTACCGGAAATTCCCCTGTATCAGGTGCTATCTACGAATCTTTCACTGCTACCCACAACTCATTATATTCTGTTCAGGTTACAGAAAATGGTTGTACAGTTACTTCTGATTGTATAGCTGTAGCAAGTGTCGGGCTATCTGAAGAAGAATTGAGCAATTCCTGGAATGTATTTCCAAATCCTGCTGAAAATATGATTACAATCGAATACAACACATTAACACCTTCTTCTATTTCTATCAAAGATCTATCAGGAAAAGAAGTTAAAACAAATATAACTCCGGTTTCCGAAAAAACAAATATTGACTTATCCGGAATTCAAGCAGGTGTTTACTTCGTTGAAATCATTTCAGAATCAGGCCGTTCTTCGAAAAAACTAATTATTAAGTAATCGTCATTATGAAAAAGAGTAGATCTACCGGATTCTCAATCCTATCAACGATCACTGCACTTTTGCTCGGTTATTCAGCCCAGGCGCAATGTGATACCACTTATATTACTGGTGATATGGATATCACAATGAGCGATTTCATGTCAGGAGTTTATTACGTTGACGGGAACTTTACAATTGCTTCAGATGTTGCGATCTATGTAAAACCCTTTACTTCAGGAGGATGTGGAAAACTGGAAATACACGCTGAAAACATTACTATCGAAGGAGAAATTAACGGTGATTATGCCGGATACCCCGGTGGTACTGCCGGAGCGGGAGGAATAGCAGTAAACAGTCAGACAGGACATGCTAATGCACTTACCGGATGCAGTAGTAAAGATGATCACGGTGTTGTTTCAGTTTCCGGAGGAGATGCAGGAGCAACAGGAAATGGCTCAGGAGCCGGTTTACCCGGAAATTCAGGATCTAACGGTTCAGGTCCCAAGCAACGCTGTGAAAACAATGGTGATGTTTATGGAATGATTCCCGGTGGTGGTGGTGCCGGTGGAGGTGGCGGTGCCAGTTATGGAGGACACGGAACAAGTGGTTCTACCGGTGGTAACGGCTCTTCTACACATGGATCCAACGGACCTTCTGCGTCTTCTGCTTACCCTATAACCGCAGGAATTGGCGGAACAGGAGGCCAATACGGAGAGACCTATGGAACCGATTCGGAAGAAGATATCGATATGGGATCAGGTGGTGCCGGAAGTGGCGGCGGCGGACGTTCTTTCACATCCGGTAGCTCTGGTAACCGAGGAGGAAACGGCGGAGGACTTGTTATCCTGTCCGCAACTGAATCAGTTGAAATAACCGGTTACATTCATGTAAACGGCGAAGATGGTCTGAGCGGAGGACATGCAGGAAATGGAGGAGAAACTCCCAGATGTTGCTCCGACGCTTGCGATGATTGTGGTGAAGCAACAGTTTCTTCTGGTGCAGGTGCCGGATCGGGTGCAGGTGCTGGATCAGGGGGAGGAATTCTTATCCAATCCGAAACGGCTTCTATATCAGGGACTTTATCAGCAGCTGGTGGAAATGGTGGAAATGGCGGGAACGGTGGTATTGGAGGTTCCTGCAGCTATGGTGGAAATTTGTTCTGTGACTCAGAATCTATTACCACTGGAAATGGACAAAATGGTGGAGACGGAGGATCAGGCGGCGGAGGTCGAATTAAGATTTTTACGGGATACTGCAGTACAAACCAGATTACCCCGGAAATAAATATTGCAGGTGGAGTAACTGCCTCAGAAGGAACGTATGCGTATGTCTGTGAAGCTTATGCAGGACTGGATCATGAAGAAGCTATTCGTTTTTCAATCTATCCGAACCCTGTAAATGATATTCTAACGGTAGATCTTCTCAATGGAGAGGCTGGTTCATCATCAGTAACAATTACTGATACAAAAGGAGTAACTGTTGTATCACAGGAAAACATTCCTTCTTCTGTTACAATAAGTATGGCAGGACTGAGCTCCGGTCTATATTTTGTTACGATTAAAAGACAGAATGCTTACGTTACAACCAAGATTCTCAAAAACTAAGTAATTATGAATCGTCTTCTACTATTCATTTTAATCATATCCGCAGGAAATTTCTTGTTTGCTCAGTCGGACCTTCTTACTCCGAAAAGTATAACTCCGGAACCCTGTATGGAGCCTTTTTATCATGGTGTGGCTTCCGGAGATCCTTTACAGGATAAGGTAATAATCTGGACCCGTGTCACTCCGATCTCAACCGATCAGGAACCGGTTATTGTAAGCTGGAAAGTAGCTACAGATACTGCGATGACTAATGTTGTGCAATCCGGTAGCCTTATCACAACTCATGAGCGGGATTATACCGTTAAGATCGATGTCACCAATCTTGCTCCGGACACCTGGTATTATTATGAATTTTACGCTTTCGGACAACGCAGTATTCAGGGAAGAACCCGAACAACTCCTTCCGAAATGACGTTTAAGGATAGTTTGCGTTATGCAGTTGTATCCTGCGCTAATTTTGAAGCTGGGTTCTTCAATGTCTATGCCTCTTTAGCAGAACGCAAGGATTTTGATGCCGTACTTTGTCTTGGTGATTATTATTATGAATACGAGACAGGCGGATACTCACCTAACCCTCAAGCGGGAAGAGTTGTTGACCCCATGCATGAGATTGTTACACTAAGTGATTACCGTATGCGACATTCCATTTATAAACTAGATCCCGATTTACGCAGATTACATCAGCTGTTTCCCTGGTTTTGTATTTGGGATGATCACGAATCGGCAAATGATTCCTGGCTAAACGGTGCTGAGAATCACACTTCGGATGAAGGAGACTGGATCGAACGAAAAAATGCTTCTAAAAAAGCCTATTTTGAATGGATGCCAATCCGCGATAATAATGAACAGGGACAATATCAGATTTATCGTTCCATATCCTACGGAACGTTGGTCGACTTTTTATTTCTTGACACCCGGCTTGAAGGAAGAAGTGAACAGGTTAGTTTTGGCAGTTCTCAACTTAACAGCCCAACCAGAACTTTGATGGGAATTCCCCAAAGAGATTGGTTACTCAATGAATTATCGAATAGTAGTGCAACCTACAAAATCGTTGCCCAACAGGTTATGATTGCACCACTTACCGCTTTTGGTATTGCTTTAAACATGGATCAGTGGGACGGGTATCCGCTGGAAAGATCCATGCTTCTCAACCATATCTTGTATCAGGGTATTCAAAACTTTGTTGTACTGACCGGAGATATACATACTTCCTGGGCTTCGGAAATACGGATTAATTCTACAAATGTGGGAGTTGAATTTGTCACACCAAGTGTTACGTCTCCAGGGGTAGAATTTGCTGCTGATATCGGAGCGGGAGCCATTCTTGCTGCCAATAGTCATATTAAGTGGACAAACCTTGACAAGAAAGGATATATAATTGTCGATGTTAATCAAAACCGAATTCAGTCTGACTGGTATTTTATGTCAACCATAGATGAGCCCAATACGTCATACTCATGGGCAAAGTCGTACTACAAAAATACCAACGCCAATCAATTACATGAAACAAATACGGTTTCTTTTGCCAGAGAAGATGTTTTCAGTGACGTCCCTCAATACTGTCCGAGAGTTGTAGTCGAAGAACCCGAGGAGGAACCCGAAGAAGAACCTACAAATGCATTGGAAAACGATCAGGACATTATCGTCATGGGCTTATACCCTAACCCTGTTTCTACGTTACTAAACATTCAGTTTTCCAATATGACGACTGGAAAACTAGGAATGAAAGTGATTGATGCTACAGGAAGAATCGTTTGGGATGAATCCTTCATTTGTCAAAAAGGTTCCTGGATCAAACAGGTAAATACAACTGATTTTGCATCCGGATCTTATACACTTTTTATTGAAAGTGAAGACAATACTGTTATCAGAAAACGTTTTATAAAACAATAAGCTCAATCTAATCTGTACGTACAAAAACCGGAGAATGAATTCATTCTCCGGTTTTTTTTATCTTCTGATATTCTTTGCTCACAGAGCAACACAATAAAATATAAAAAGGATCGTAGGATTAATTCTACCTTTGTAGTAAACGTAAATCTGATACATGCGGTTCTTCTTTTTAAGTATTTTATTCCTGTCCCTCCTAACCGGTTGTTCGTCGCACGGACAAGTTGATCAACAACCTGTAATCCGCAAGTTGCACGAGGGATGGGTATTTTCAGAAGCACAAAAAACGAATTGGTTAAAAGCTACAGTACCGGGTGTTGTGCATACGGATTTACTTACTCATAATAAGATTCCCGACCCCTGGTACGGATTAAACGAGAAAGAAATACAATGGGTAGAAGAAAAAAACTGGCAGTATCAACTGGATTTCGAAATTAGCGAGGAGGAATTACAAAATTCCAATGTATCACTGATATTCGAAGGTTTGGATACCTATGCAACTATCATCCTTAATGGCGATACCATCGGTATATCTAACAATATGTTCAGGTCCTGGGAATTTAAAGTAAGGAAACTATTAAAAGCAGGAGAAAATAACCTTACAGTCATTTTTGAATCTCCGGTAACCAAATGGCAGGAATATGTAAAAAATGCTCCTGTAGAACTTCCTGCTTCATCCGAAATGGTTGACATCAGGGTTAGTCCTTATGTACGTAAGGCTCCATATCACTTTGGCTGGGATTGGGGTCCAAGATATGTTACTATGGGAATTTGGCGTCCGGTCTATCTGAAGTTTTATAATACGGCAATGTTAAATGATGTTCAGGTTCACCAGAAAATATTATCGGATTCACTGGCCGAACTGGAGGTTACTGTTTCCGTTCGCTCTTTTGAGAAAAAAGATTATTCGGTCGTTACCGGAGCTAAGAATATTCAACTGTCGAACTTTATTGGCGATACGACCATACGTTACACTATCTCTATTGAAAACCCCAAATTATGGTGGCCGCACGAATGGGGAAACCAGTATATGTACACTGTACCTGTACAACTAAAACAAGATTATTTTCTTCTGGATAAAAAAACAAGAAAAATAGGTTTACGTACAATAGAACTTGTTCAGGAGGAAGATGATTTGGGGAGAAGTTTTTACTTCACGGTAAATGGTCAGAAATTTTTTGCCCGCGGAGCAAACTATATTCCTCAGAGTAACTTTCTACCTTCCGTCAGAACCACACAGTATGATTCACTGATCGCTGATGCAAAAGCAGTAAACATTAACATGATCCGGATTTGGGGTGGTGGAATCTATGAGAACGACTACTTCTATGAACTTTGTGACGAAAACGGAATACTTGTCTGGCAGGATTTTATGTTTGCCGGAACCATGTATCCCGGTGACTCAACTTTCCTTTCCAATGTGAAAGAGGAAGTGAAAGAGAATGTGTTGAGATTACGAAATCACCCAAGTATCGCACACTGGAACGGAAATAATGAAATAGAAGTAGCCTGGCACCAATGGGGATGGCAACGCAAGTTCAATTATTCAAAATCCGATTCTACTTTCCTTTACCATAATTATCTCAAATTGTTCGACACACTTATTCCTTCTGTCGTTTCTCAATATGATCCGCAAAGAAGTTATACCCCAACTTCACCAGAAAGAAGTTATACCAAACTAAAGAAAATAAAATCAGGGACTGTTCACTACTGGGGAGTATGGCATGCCGGACATCCATTTGAAAAATACAGACAATATCTCGGGCGTTTTATGGCCGAATGGGGCTTTCAGTCCTTTCCCGACATGGAAACGATAAAAGCATTTAGTTCGGAAAAAGACTGGGCATTGGATAGTGAAGTCATGAAATGGCATCAGAAAAGTCCTCCCGGTAACGGATTAATCGAAAAACAAGGACTTCAATATTTTGACAAGCCGAAAGATTTTGAAGAATTTGTCCGGTTCAGTCAACATACACAGGCGCTGGCAATGCGTGTTGCTATTGATGCCCATCGTCTTGCAGAATACAACGGGGGGACACTCTATTGGCAACTGAATGATTGTTGGCCCGGTCCCAGTTGGTCCACACGTGATGTTTTTGGTAGATGGAAAGAATCCCACAAACAATTACAATGGATTTATGCCCCCGTAGCCGTCATACCAAAAGTAGAAAACGGTCAATTACAATTCGTGGGGGTTAACGACCTGAATAAAACACAAAAATTGATGTTACGAATCCTGAAACAGGATACTAAAAAGAATCATGTTATTCACGACTCTCTTGTTGAAATTACTCCTAATCAACGTGTTTCCTTCTTTTCAATTGCAGACAGCAGGAAGATCAAAGAATTAAAGAAAGGGAAACACACCTATCTGATTGAGTTAACTGACAGTAGCAATACACTAAAATTCAGTAGGGTAATTGACAAATATGATGTACTTACCTACTAAGTAAGTATACACATCGTATTTTTGAAATCAGTCTGGCAGTTGTCCGGGCTGATTTTTTTATTCTAAAAATTCACAAACTATTTATGCAACATTGTTGCATAAATGAATTTTATATACTACTATTGCAGAGATAATTCTAATTCTTAAATAAGGAAAATATGAAAAAGACATTTATTATTTTCAGTCTACTTGGTATGACAGCAGTATTTGCTTCATGTAAAAAAGATTATTCATGTGCCTGTACTTTTGAAGCAGCACATGAAGATCATACACACGACGAAAGTGCTAACTACTCCATCACGGATGCTAAAAAGAAAGATGCTGAAAAAGTATGTGACAGTCATAAAACTCTTTTAGAAGCGGAGGCAGAACACAGCAATGTTTCCTGTGAGTTAAAGTAATGTCATTGTACTAGTTAATTTTGTGGTATACGAAAGAGAGGTTTTAAGCGACCTCTCTTTTGTTTTCCCCTAAACGGTTAAAAGCGTTCTTTTTTTAGTAAATTAGGCTCACAAAATACGTACAGATGCCGTTAAATTCAATATTTGGGTGGATAATAAAGAAACGAATACATCAAATTGATTTGTTTAAAAAATACCCCATTGAAGTTCAGGAAGAACTTCTGACCAAACTCATTACTACGGCAGAAACTACTGAATGGGGAGAAAAACACGGGTACGCAAACATTGATTCGTACGACGCGTTCAAAAAAGCAGTTCCTTTACAGGATTATAATGACCTCAAACCCTGGGTAAACCGAATGTTTGATGGCGAGCAGGGGTTATTATGGCCTACAGATGTAAAATGGTTTGCAAAATCATCCGGAACCACTTCTGACAAAAGTAAATTTATCCCTGTAACAAAAGAATCACTGGAGGATTGCCATTATAAAGGTGGTAAAGATCTTTTGAGCATCCATTACAATAATTATCCGGATACAAAGCTGTATAAAGGTAAGCACCTGGTGGTAGGAGGAAGCTCTCAACCCTATCAGATTGGTCAGGATGGGTACTTTGGCGACCTTTCAGCTATTATTGTTAAAAATTTACCCTGGTGGGCAGAAATTAAGCGCACTCCCTCCCGTGAAATCGCTCTAATGAGTAATTGGGAAGAGAAGATAGAAAAAATAGCACGAAGTACGATACAGGAAGATGTTGTCATTCTCGCCGGGGTTCCAAGTTGGACACTTGTTCTGCTAAACAGAATTCTGGAAATAACCGGAAAAAAAGATATCAAGGAAGTATGGCCTAATCTGGAATTATTTATGCACGGTGGGGTAAAATTTGACCCGTACAGAAATGAATACAAAAAGATTATTTCCGGAAACATGAAGTATGTTGAGAGCTATAATGCCTCTGAAGGTTTTTTTGGAATTCAGGATCAGAAAGATTCGGACGAACTACTTCTCATGTTGGATTACGGCATATTTTTTGAGTTTATTCCTATGGATAAGTTCAATGGCATGCATTCAACAGAAGTGATTAGTCTAAAAGACGTAGAACCCGACAAAAATTACGCTTTGGTCATCTCTACAAACGGAGGGCTGTGGCGTTATATTCTTGGGGATACAATTCGTTTCACCAGTACTTCTCCCTATCGGTTCAAAATTACAGGTAGAACAACTCAGTTTATCAATGCATTCGGAGAAGAACTAATTGTAGAAAACACAGACAAGGCCATCGGTATAGCCTGCGAGAATCATGGTGCTCAAATCAGAGATTATACTGCAGCTCCGTTCTTTATGGAAAATTCGGATGGCGGAACTCACGAATGGTTGATTGAGTTTATTCATAAACCGGAAAATTTAGATCGTTTTATCGATACATTGGATCAAACTTTACAGCAATTGAATAGTGACTACGAAGCCAAGCGTACAGCAGACATTGCACTCAAGCGCCCTAAAGTACATGTTTTGAACGCAGGAGATTTTGACCACTGGCTCAAACAGAAAGGTAAATTAGGTGGTCAACATAAAGTTCCCCGTCTTTCAAACGATCGGAAAATAATCGAAGAAATTAAATTATTTTGTCAGTTAGAAGTATAATCATAATTGCATATTTACTGCCCACGGCAGTATGGAGCCAGTTTTCTCTCCGTACTATTCAGGAAATTTCCCTTGTAAGAGAATCTTTCAGAGTGGATGAACTCGGCTACTTCACTTTTTTTGATCATGACATGATTGAAAAATATGATACGAGTAATGTACTTCTTTTTCGGCAAAGCCTGAAGTCAAACGGCCGGATAGAGAATATAGACGTAAGCAACCCGATGAAACCCCTTGTCTTTTTTGAAGCACAGCAGTCCATCTTATTTCTGGATAATACACTTACTCCGTATCAGGCTTCGCAGCAACTATCATCACTTGGAGTCTCTTACGGAACTGAAATTTGCTATTCCAACCAGCCGGATCGCTTTTGGGTATATGATCAGGATAATTCCCGGCTATTGCTCTTTAAAAATGACGGTCGCAAGCATCTGGAAACAGAAAACCTGATGGGGTTACTTGATATTCAATCTCCCGTTCAGCTTTTGGAGAAAAATAACCTCCTTTATCTAGTTGATGAATTTCACGGAATCTTCATTTTTGATATGTACGGAACCTTTGTTGACTTTATTGATTTACCAGAAGTACAGTGGATTCAGGCGGGAGAAAACAATCTGTACTTTGTCAAGGATAAAAAGCTTTGGTCATTTAATCGTAAAACTGCACAATTCTTTTCAACAGATGAAGTTCCTGTAACATCTCCTTACTTTCAATACAGTAAAAACCGATTTTATCTCATTCAGGATAAAACAATACGAATTTGTGAAATAATCAAATCAAAAAAATAGGCACATATTCGTCAGATTTTGTAATTTAGTTCGCTAAAATTATACTTATGCATATCGCAGTCGCAGGGAATATAGGATCAGGAAAAACAACGCTTACCAGCTTACTGGCAAAGCATTATAATTGGGATACTCACTTTGAAGATGTTGAACAAAACCCTTATCTTAATGACTTCTACGAGGATATGCAACGTTGGTCTTTTAATCTTCAGATTTATTATCTAAACGGTCGTTTCACACAAATTCAGGAAATAAAAGAAAGCCAGAAGAATGTGATTCAGGACAGAACAATTTATGAAGATGCCTATATCTTTGCTCCCAACCTACATTCGATGGGGTTAATGACCACCCGTGATTTTGAGAATTACTTCTCACTCTTTAACCTGATGGAAAGCTTTATCTCCGCTCCGGATCTTTTGATTTATCTAAGAGCAAGTGTCCCTACACTTGTCAACCAAATCCAAAAAAGAGGGAGAGAGTACGAAGAAAGTATACGTCTCGATTACCTGAAACGTCTTAATGAGCGTTATGAGGCATGGATTTCGACCTACGATAAAGGAAAGCTTCTGATCGTAGATGTCGATAACAATAACTTTAATGAAGATGCCGAGGATCTCGGAAAAATAATTAATTCAATTGATGCAGAAATCAACGGGTTATTCTGATTACCCCTCTATATTTCTTTCAATATCTTGAATCAACAAAGCAATTTCGCTGATTAACTGATCTTTTTGATCACTTTTACTCGGGTGTTCAGGATATTTTGCCAATGCCATCTGACATTCTATCAGGTCCATTTCCTCAAAAGGTCCCTGCATATTCTCGATAATAGTCAGACATTCTACTGTTGTCATAAAATCACCTTCAACGGCCAGAGTAACTATAGAATCAATATACCCGCTAAAATCCATCTTAGAATTCCATACGATATTTAGTGTGTCATTTCTCAAATCAGTTATCTCTTCTGCCACACGTACAAACTCTGGTCGTGCTGTTTCATCGTGAATATCAGAAAGAAAAGCATGAATCTCACTTCTCAGATCTTCAAACCTCGGATCTGCGTATACACGTAAAAGAGGCTCAATAACCGTACTGTCTCCGTGTACTTTCAGACTTTGAATTGCTCCCTTCGCTTTTGTGCTATTTCCGGATCGGACATCCGCCAGCAAAGTATCAATCTTCAATTCTTTTTTACTCTTCGTATTATCAGCCATCTTTATAATTTTAGTACAAAGTTAATGAACTTCCGTATTTTTGTAACAAACGATTGCAAAATGAAAAACGAAAGACTGGAACAACTTCGTCAAATGCTTAAAGAAACACCCAACGACATTTTTGTCCGATACGCAATCGGTCTGGAGGTATATAAAACAGAAGATTTCGCTTCTGCTATCCAACACATGAAAATGCTAGCTTCAGAACACCCCTCTTACTGTCCCGTTCACTTTAAGCTAGGGCAGTGGTACGCTGAAAGCGATAATATTGAAGAAGCTATAAACTGGTTGACAAAAGCTCTTCGGATTGCTGAAAAAGAAAATGACCCGAAGGCCATTAACGAAATAAGAGAAGCACTTTGGCTTCTGGAAGATTAAAAAACGGCAAGCCAATAAGCCGGGTTCTGTAATGTGTTAACAACACATCTTCATCATTTATCTAGCCCCGGTTTCACAACCGGGATCAATCGACCTACCCTCCGGGATCGGGCGAGCAACCCTCAACCCCCGGTTTACATGGTCTTTCAGCGCGTAAGGTTTACCCTGCCTTTGATGTCACCACCAAAGCGGTAGGCTCTTACCCCACCTTTTCACCTTTTCCTGACAAAGTAAACTCTGCAAGGTAGTTTATTTTCTGCGGCACTTTCTGTCCCCGTCTGCTTCAGCAAACGAAGCCTTCCCGTTAGGAAGTACACTGCTCTGTGCTGCCCGGACTTTCCTCTCTTCCGGTTTTATCAACCGAAACAGCGATGAAGTAGCTTACCGATACAAAAGTAGGGCAGATCATTCAACTTTTCTCAAAAATCACAATATTTATTTACATCCGGAAGGACAACTGTTTCTGGAATATTTTATACTTTCAGGCAACCGTCCGGGAAAAATAACGTTAATAATCCGAAACAAACTTGTGGAAAAAGAAGACCGTAACAAACAACTCAAAGAGATCATAGAAGGATGCGTTCGGGGAAAACGAAAGTATCAGGAGCGTCTCTTTAAGATGTATTACGGAAAAATGCTATCTGTATGTATGCGTTACATGCCCGATCAGGATTCTGCGCAGGAGATAGTACAAGTAGGTTTTATTAAGGTCTTTGATAAATTGGGAAGTTACGATTTTAATGGTTCATTCGAAGGATGGCTACGACGAATTATGGCCAATACAGCTATAGATGCCATACGTAAGTCTAAAAAAGATCCGTTTTTGGCAGAAGACGAAGCACGAACTTTTAAGGACAATAGTCCTGAACCAATGATCCATGAGGAAGAGATTGAACTAACAGGAATGAAAGCTGAAATGGCAATGAAGGCGATTCAAAGTCTTTCACCCGCTTACCAAACTGTCTTCAACCTCTACGTTTTCGAAAATCAAACACACAAAGAAATTTCAGAAATACTCGGGATTTCAGAAGGAACCTCAAAATCGAATCTTGCCAAGGCAAAAGCCAATTTAAAAAAAATATTAGAAAAAGAATTTGACAAAATACACCACTAAATCCATCAAAATTTGGTGAAACTAGAAAAAAAATGAAACAGAATCTGGAAAAAATATTCAAAGCATCTCTTGAGAATCATGAGATGCCTTATGATGCCGGAGCCTGGGAAAATGTAAAAAATCAACTACCAGGAGGCAAGCTATCCTCTTTAACTAAAGCAGGGATTGCTGCCGGTATTATTGCTGTTGTATCGCTAATCACATTTTTTACCTTACCTGATCAACATACGGATAAACAAACTGTGCAACAACCTTCTCAGACAACTCCGGTTAAAACCATCGAAAAAACGACTGAGAATACTGAAAAAACAAATTCACAGGAGACAGAAGAAACAGTTTCCGTTTTACAAGCTGAAACCTCAGGTGAAGCAGATTCTTCAATGCCAGAGCAAGCAGAAAAAAGAGGAAACACACCTGCTTCGATCGATGGAAAATCAACTCATCAGGAAACGCAAAAAGATCCTGCTCCTGTTAATTCAAATCATGCAACCGGTACACTTAAAAATATAGCGGACACCTGGACCCCACTTGCTGAGAATGCATACATTCAACTCAGTGAAAAAACGATCTGCAAAGGATCTGAAATCACAGCTGTTGTGAAAAATGTACCGAAGAATACGCTAATCGAATGGAAAGCTGGTCATTTACTTGCTGCGAACACTTCAGAGATAACACTGTCTCCTGAAGAGTCCGTTCTGATTGAAGTACTATTGACAAATAAAGATAATACCGATAAAAAAGTGCACCAAAGTGCACAGGCTATCGTAAAAGAATCTAAAAAACCTGTTGTTAGGATAACTGAAGACATCAAGAATACCAAACCCTATTTCAAACTTGAAAATCAAAATCAAGAGATAAAAGACATTAACTGGACGATGGAGTATTCACATGCATCCGGAGATGTTTTGGAATTATATATGACCGAAAAAGGTAGATATACTTACTCTATTGAAGGTCGTGATTTGAATAACTGTCCTGTGAAATACGAAGGAGAAGTTGAGGTACGAGAAGACTATAATCTATTGGCTCCTAGCGGATTCTCTCCAAATGGAGATGGTCTTAATGACCGATTTATTCCTAAAGCCCTGCTAACGAGAGAAGTTGAATTCAAAATGAGCATTTTTGACAGATCCGGAGGGCTTGTATATCAAACAACGGATAAATATAGTTCCTGGGACGGTACAACACTTAATGGAGAACGAGCAAAATTAGGGAACAACTTTGTTTGGGTAGTAACGCTCATTAATGAAGAAGGTCTCCCCGAAAAATATTCAGGAAATATTATTATAGTACAATAACAAATTACCAAACAATCAGAGGGTTTTCTTTTAGAAAGCCCTCTCTTTTTTTAGCCTGTTCCTGATAAAAATGTTTCGCAGCATCTCCATCACTCATTACCCTATGCATTTCAGCTTTCCGAAGCTTATCGATCCTACCGAATAACTGAACTGTTTCCTTAGCTACCATTGCTGTCGAAAATTTATCAAAAATGTACTGTATAGCAAATTCTGAAGGGTGCACAAGGTCATCTTTGCAAAATCGATAGTCCCGCAAATCGTCCATAAATAATTCGTAAGAGGGAAAATAACTCACTCCCAACGCATGAACAAGCTCTATGAGGCGGGATTTACTTCTATTGTTCTCAATAATCCCATCCCGGATATGCCGGACAGGACTTACCGTTGTTACAATCGTAATTTCGGGATTCAGAATCTTGATTTGTGTGATGAGTTTTCGCCAAATGCTCTGCATTTCCTCGACTTCCGTCAGGCGTTTGGAAAAAAAGGCTGCTGGCTGTTTGTGGCAATTCGCTACAATCCGTTCATCCAGATAGTAGCCCCAGGCCGTACCAAACGTTAGAATTAACACTTTTGCTCTTTTTAAAAACTCCCGTGATTCAGCAAATCGAACTTCCAGTATGTTTTTCAATTCACTTTCAGAGGTACCTGATAATTTTCCATGTACATCATAACTAAATATACGTCCATCTCTTTGACACATCCTAAACTCACTTTTCGGATTGTTAACAATCCGGTCAAGAATTTCAGCCATGGCCGATGGATGAAAAAGGGTCCCAAAAGGGTTATTTAACACTGCAAAACCAAAATACTGTAACTTGTTTCCTACGTTCTCTGAAAAACAGCTTCCCAGGCTCAGTATCCTGTCCCCATGCGATAACTTAGTAGGAAAATCATCAACCAATACCTCTGTTCGAAACTTCATTATTCTTCTCTTAGCTGTTAAATGTCGAAACGGTATAATCTAACACTTCCTTCCACCCTTTCCATATTCCCGTTTCTCCAATCGTTTCGTTATGCCAGATACAACAAAAAATACCACCGTATTTCTTAACCTCCCGCACTAAATTCTCTATCAATAGTTTTGCCTCATCAGGCGTTTGTCCCAGATATTGATTCAAGGTTCCATCCATATATACAAAAGGAACCAGTGTAAGATCGGTAACCTCATCCTTTTCAAGGTCGTAAAAAGCAACAGGGCGGGCAGTGCCCAAACGGAATCCTACATCGTCTGCAAACCCCATTGAATAGTCCCGTTTCATTCCTAACGAAGCTAACCTCCGAAAAGTTACCGGAAACTCTATCTTCAAAAAGTGTTGTCGTGAATCGTACACAGGCTGATTCAATATAAACTCAAGACGTCCCCTTTCTTCCGAGATCTTTCTTATTTGTGTATTGGAAAAATAACTAGGGTGAATCCCAACCGGGATAGTCTGATTCAAATTCCGGATCAATCGTTGATGAAAAGGCTGTGTCCAGGGGACATTCCTATCGTATTTATGCAAATCTCCAAGTAACCAAAATACCCGTACCGGAATAGTACTTTCCGATAATTGAACAATTACATCAAAGGTATCAAACGGATCTTTTTCTTCATTATTGAGAACATTTCGCCGTAAATCCATCCGTTGATGATTTCCCGTCAAAAAGTCTTTTATTCGCCCTCCTAATAACTGGACAGGATTCTTATACCTAAAGGCATAAGTATTATCAATATCAAAAGTAACCAGCAACTCTGATGAACGCACTGGATTCAATTTACACGGATACAATTCCTCCAACCACTTTATAAGTGCTTCGGCCCAATAATCACAGATAGGCAATTGTAACCACCCGTTTCTTGCCTGTACAGAATCTTTTGCTTTAAACCTTCCATGTTCATCAGGGACAAATTCAAGGTACTCCTCATATCTTGACAGAACGTAAAAAACAGAAGCTATAGGATCTATTTTTCTCTTAAAAAGTAAGCATTCATTACCCATCCATTCTCCCGTAGAAATTTTCTGATCAAAAACTTCTTCTTCAAACAAAAGTTCTGCAGGAGATATCGTAGGGTACTTCATTGAAAAAGGGTAATCGCTATATACAAAGCCTACACCTTTTTCTAACTCACGGATAAACAGTTCCGGATCATTTGTCAACGTATAGGTAACCCCTCTTGCTTCAAAGATAAAATCAAGCGTATAGCTTAATCGCTGAGTAATACTATCTGAGAAGATCCAAACCATTATACATCTTTCAAAAATTCAAGAACCTTTCCGACAATAAATTCGGCTGCTTTTCCATCTCCGAAGTAAGGTGCAAAAGTTGTATTCATTTCGTTTTTCATCCAGTTGACTCCGTTGTATATTTTATCCGGATCAGCATCAACGAGCAAAGCATTATTATCATTACAGATTTCTACCCACTCTGTCTCTGATCGCAAAATCAGAGACGGTTTATTAAAAAAATAGGCCTCTTTTTGTACACCACCTGAATCGGTAACAATAAACCACGCATTACGCTCCATATCCATCATTTCCAGATAGGAAGCTGGAGGAATTACCCGTACAGAAGGACTTTCCAATAAATCGCTCCACAGTTCAGGATGAATTTCCGTCAGCACCTTATTTGTTCTTGGATGTAATGGTAAAACCATCATACAATCCTCTTCGTCCGCAATGGACATCAAAGTGTTCAGAATAGACGCCAGACGCTCTGGATTATCCGTGTTTTGAGGGCGATGTATCGTAACCAGGAAGTACTTATTTTTCTCAAGATCAAACTTTTTTAATGCCACACCATCAGTTTTAGCTGAGAAATAGAGGCTATTATCCAGCATAATATCACCACAATGAAAAACCCCCGGTTTATCTGCCGAAAATTTTCCCCGGTAACTAACCTCGAAACCTTCTTTTGATAAATTATCAATTCCGGCCTGAGTCGGTGAAAACAAAAGCGTCGAAGAATGATCAGTAACAATACGATTGATTTCTTCCGGCATGGATTTCTTATAGCTCCTAAGCCCTGCTTCAATATGAATAACGGGTATATGTAGTTTTACGGCAGCAAGTGTCCCCGCCAGAGTCGAATTTGTATCACCATATACGAGTAACGCATCAGGTTTTTCTTTTAATAGAATTTCTTCTATTCCTTCAAGCATTCTTCCGGTCTGCCCTCCTTGTAAAGAAGAGCGAACCTGAAGGTTATACAAAGGCTTGGGTATTTCTAATTCACTAAAAAAATCGCCCGACATTTTCTCATCATAATGCTGCCCGGTATGCAAAATAACTTCTTCTAATTCACTTGAAAAAGAATGTCGCACAGTTCTGCTTACAGCAGCAGCTTTTATAATCTGAGGACGAGCACCAACTATCGTAATTATTTTCTTCATCTTCTAAAACAAACGATAACGGTATTTTTTACATCTTGCCGTTATCTGAGAAGCTAAAGTAACCATTATCAGTGAAAATTACATGGTCCAGAACGGGTAAGTCTATCAACTTTCCGAAATCCACAAGTTTTCGTGTTATCCTGAGATCTTCTATACTTGGTTCCAGTGTTCCGGAAGGATGGTTATGTATCAGAATAACTCCTGATGCTTTGCGATCCAATGCTTTTTTAAAGATCAACTTCCCGTCTACTACTGTACCACTAAAACCTCCCTGAGAAATAAATTCTTTACCAATAATGGCATTGGATCTTGTCAGTAAAAGAATATGAAACTCTTCATGATGCAGATCACTTAAGACAGGCTTCATATAGCGGTAAACGTCTCCGGAAGAATTAATTTTTGGGGTAGAAATTTCAATTTCTTCACCTCGCCTCCTGGCCAGTTCCATGGCGGCTATTATGGTAATCGCCTTTGCCTCTCCAATACCCTTTGTTTGTACAAATTCATGTAGGTCTTTTCTTCCAAGTAAATGCAAATTACCTGAACAGGAACGCAAAATATCCTGAGCTAGCTCTACGGCAGACTTTCTGGATGTACCTGTTCTTAGTAGGATTGCTAATAATTCTGCATTTGAAAGACTACGCCTTCCCTTTAAGGCCATTTTTTCTCTGGGACGGTCATCTACAGACCAGTTCTTGATAGGTTGGTTTTTCATCTCGTAAAAATGTAAAGTTAGGTTATCACAAATATACGATTTCCTTCCGGTTTTTTTACCCATCTTAACATTTTAAGCCAGACATTGCTGTACTTTCTCTACACCATCTGCGCTATCTGAAAGAATAATGAGTTTATCTCCTCCTTCCAACATTGTGCTCCCTGAAGGGGTTATATACTTTCCTTCGCGCTGAATCATAACAATAACACAAGAGTCCGGAATATCCAGATCAACTATTTCTTTTCCTACTACAGGACTACGGTCCAGGACATCAATTTCCAACATAACAGTTTTTTCCTTATCTGAAAGAAAGATATCAACCGGGTTACGATGTTTTACTTTTTCAGGAACAGCAACATGCAGCAGCTTCGCAAAATAGGATAATGTTGTTCCCTGAATCATTACTGATGTAACGGAAATAAAAAATACAATATTGAAGATTATATCAGCCTTATCTATTCCTGCAAGTAAAGGGTAGGTCGCAAAAACAATGGGAACAGCTCCCCTTAACCCTACCCATGAGATATAAAACCTTCTTCGGAGTTTCATCCGAAATGGAATGAGGCTTAAAAACACCCCCAACGGTCTGGCTACAAGAATGAGAAACAAAGAAATAACCAGACCTATTCCTATATAAGGCACTATCTGGGAGGGGAATACCAATAATCCTAATGTCAGGAATAAAACAATCTGCATTAGCCAGGCTAATCCGTCAAAGACTTTCATAATGGTTCGTTTATGAATGATCTTATGATTCCCTAAAAAGACAGCACAAATGTAGTTAGCTAAAAATCCGTTTCCTCCAAGAAAATCTGTTGTGGAAAAGGTGATAAACATCAAAGCAATGACCAGTACAGGGTACAATCCTTCAAAGTCAAGTCGGATACGATTGATGATGTATTTGCTTAACCTTCCAAACAAGTATCCAAACAAAGCCCCCAAAATCATTTGTTGTAAAAACAGTGGAATGACAGACAAAACACTCTTTTCCGGATTTAGTACGAGCCCAAGAAAGGCAATAGTCAATACATACGCCATCGGATCATTACTTCCACTTTCTAACTCCAGAGTGGGTCTAAGATTCTTTTTCAACCCCAAACTTTTTGCCCGAAGAATAGAAAATACGGCTGCAGCATCTGTAGACGACACAATTGCTCCTAACAAAAGTCCCTCGTACAATGTAAAATCAGTTACCAGATAAACAAACACCCCCAGAGAAACAGCGGTGAGAAACACCCCCAACGTAGACAAAGCAACTCCTTGCCATAAAATTGGTTTTATCGCCTTCCAGCTTGTATCAAGACCTCCGGAAAACAAGATAAAGTTAAGTGATACGATCCCAATAAACTGTGCTAGCTTGGGATCATTAAAGCTAATTCCTCCGATGCCTTCCGAGCCAGCCAGCATACCAACCGTCAAAAAGAGTAACAAAGTTGGTACGCCAAAACGATAAGATGTTTTTCCTGCAATTATACTGACCAGGAGTAATAAAGAGCCAATCAGTAAAATATTCTCAATTGTTAATACCATAAATCCTGATCCTGATTTATCTCAAAAGTAGGTATTCTCCCTGAATACTCAAGCAGTGAAAAACATTTAAAAGACATGGTACTATTGATTTCACCTACCTGTCATTAAAAATTGCACGCTTAGATTCATTTAGTTTTCAAAAGGTTAACCCCTACTTCGAAAAAAAAATAAAAAAAACACTTGCAGGTATCCAAAGTATTACTACTTTTGCCGCGGAGAGTTGGCAGAGTGGTCGATTGCGGCAGTCTTGAAAACTGTTGTACCGAGAGGTACCGGGGGTTCGAATCCCTCACTCTCCGCACCTTTTTTTCCTACTATTTCTAGTACGGAAATTATATTTAAACTACCATCCCTTTGGTTATTTGTCCCAACACTCTGAGTTTATCTTCAATTTTTTCATTCCAAACTTGTCCATAGCTCAATCGCACACAGTTTGTAAACTGTTCCTGTAATGAAAACATACGTCCGGGAGCAATACTAATGTTCTGCCGCATAGCCCTTTCATACAATTCAACTGTATTAATCTTCTTATCCAGCTCCAGCCACAACATAAAACCACCCTGTGGATCAGTTACACGAATCTCTTCCGGAAAATAGTCACTAATAGCACGAATAAACTGCAAACTGTTCCCATGAAGATGATTACGTAGATAACGTAAATGCTGTTCAAACTTCCCTACCTCTAAAAAATTCGCTATTGCTTCCTGTGTTAAAGACGTTGTTGACACTGTATGTATCAATTTCTGATGAATTATTTTTTCTTTAAACTGGCCGGGGGCAATCCACCCTACGCGATACCCCGGTGCTAATGTTTTAGAAACAGATCCACACCACAGTACAATTCCCGCTTCATCAAATGCTTTGCAAGGTCTGGGACGAGTACTCCCGAAATAAACATCTCCATACAAATCATCTTCAATTAGCGGAACTCCATTTTCCGATAACAATTGTACTACCCCCCGTTTATGTTCATCAGGCATACAACTCCCCAAAGGATTATTAAAATTACTTACCAACAGGCAAACTTTTATTTTTTGAACAACCGCTTTTAAAGCATCGGGATCAATCCCAGTACGAGGATGAGTTGGTAACTCTAATACTTGCAACCCCAAACTTTCGGCTAATTGTAAAATACCAAAATAGACAGGACTTTCGACTGCAATGATATCCCCCCGTTCCGTTAATGACATCAAGGCGAGCGCGATGGAATTCATCGCACCAAAAGTTGTAACAATATCATCCGCAGACAAAGATCCTCCCCAGTTATACGCATACTTCGCAATATCTCTCCTGAGCTTATAATTTCCCTGAATCTCATCGTAAGCGGTTCCTCCACCGGACAATGATCGCATAGCCTCAACAAGAGATTTGTTTAGCTTTGCAATGGGAAGCAATTCATTTTCAGGAACACCTAAAGAGAACCGGGTAACTTCTTTGTCATTAAGTGATTGGTACACTTTTGCAATCAACCCTCCTACACTTTCACTTCCCGGACTAATTATAGGACGACTCACTTTCGGAGGTTTCAGACGCCCAGACTTAAATGTAACGTAAAACCCCGATTGTGGCCGCGAAATAATCAATCCACTTTTTTCTAATTCAAGGTAAGCCTGAACAGAGGTGTTCATACTAACTCCGAATTCATCGCACACAGTTCGCAGGGACGGCAACTTATCACCCGTTACATACACCCCACTTTTTATCTGCCCTGTAATAATCCGGGCAATCCGTTGATAAAGTAACTCTTTCATATTTAAACTGTACTCAATGAAATTAACAAAATTGTATCTGTTATCATCGTAAAGTTTCAATTTTCTTTGTTTTTACTAAATACTAAGAAAATGGAACTAACACTTTAAAACATGATAAAAAGAAACATTTCTATCCAACAGGTTACAAAAAGTAGCCAGAAAGATTTCAACTACGATGATTTTGTTTTTGGCATACAACCTACCGATCACATATTTCTTTCTGAATTCAGAAATGAAAAATGGCAACATCATAGAATCGAACCCTTCCGAAATCTTTCCTTAAGTCCCAATACACTTTGTCTGCATTATGGACAGACCGTATTTGAAGGAATGAAGGCATTCCGTCAGGATAACGGGGCTGTACATATTTTCAGACCTGAAAAGCATCATTCCCGACTAAACAAATCTTTAGACAGAATGTCCATGCCCCAAATCCCCAAAGACTTATTTATGTCAGCAATAGAGGAACTGGTTCGCATCGACCAACAATGGATTCCTGATAAAACGGACATCAGTCTTTACATACGCCCTTTTGTTATTGCCACAGAACCAAGGCTTGGGGTAAAAATAGCTGATGAATACCTCTTTTGTATAACCTGTACTCCAATGGGTCTCTATTACCCCAAACCTGTACAGGTAAAAATTGAGACCCAATTTATACGAGCAGCAGAAGGAGGTGTGGGTTACGCGAAATGTGGAGGAAACTACGGAGCTTCATTTTATCCGACTCAAAAAGCAAAAGATGAGGGTTTTGACCAAATTATATGGACAGACGCAACAACCCACACATACCTTGAAGAAGCAGGAACAATGAATATAATGGCTGTCATAAAGAATAAACTAGTCACGCCACCACTCAGCGATACGATTCTGGATGGTATCACAAGAGACTCTATCTTGCAAATCGCAAAAGATCTCAAAATAGAAACAGAAACAAGACGTATTTCCCATGAAGAGCTTAGAAGTGAAATAAAAAACGGAAATAAAATTGAATTATTTGGTGTAGGGACAGCCGCTGTTATTTCTCCCATATCTCGTATCAGAATTGAAACAGATGACTACTTTCCTTATACAGAAAAGGATGCAGTTATGTTCCGGCTGAAACAGCAATTAGAAAAAATCAGGAAAGGAAATATTCCCGATACGCACAAGTGGAATCACTTCATTTAGAATCAGACTATAAAAGTTCCGATAATGTTCTCAGCGCTTCTTCCATTTGTTCCTCCGAAAGAGAACCGTACCCAAGGCGCAAGCCATTAATTGGTTTCCCGTAACTGTACTTTTCAGGATGTATAATGCGAATTCCTCTCGTTTCCAATTGATCCGAAAGTTTAGTCCAATCAGTTTCCTGAAGTGGTATCAGCCAAAAGGCAAGCCCCCCGTCAGGAAGCTGATATTTCACCTTATTTTTTAAGTATTTCTCTACTAATTTGGCAGCACAATCTCTCTTTGCTTCATAATATGCCGAAGCTTTTCGGATATGACGCTTAATCGCTCCATCCCGAATTAACTCCAATACTGCCTGCTCCATAATCGTATCTCCCTGCACATCTATCAATTTTCGTAAAGCAGCTGTTTGGGAAACCAATGCATGATTACCACTGGCTAAGAAACCAATACGCAAGGCCGGAGCAACAACTTTACTCATGGTACCGATGTACACATAATTTTCCAATTCAAAAAAACTGGATATGGGTAATACTGGTCGATAACCAAAATGGAACTCATTGTCATAATCATCTTCAATGATTGTAAAACCGTACTGATTTGATAAGCGAATCAACTCCAGCCTGCGCTGCAAACTAAGCGTTGCCGTTGTAGGATATTGTCGATGAGGGGTCAAATAAACAGCCTTTATCTTTTTTTTCGTTTTAAGATAACGTTCAACTTCATCAATAACTATTCCATCGTTATCCACAGTAACAGGCAACAACTCAGCACCTGCCCGCTCAAACACTTCCCAGGCAGGTTTATATCCCGGATTTTCGATTACTACAAAATCTCCCTTTTCAAAAAGGCACTGTGCAATGAGGTACATAGCCATCTGGCTACCTCGTGTAATGCAAACACCACCTTCATCAACATGCATACCTCTGTTATGATTGAGCATCTGGACAATAGCCCGACGAAACTCAGGGTCTCCCCGCTCATCGTTATAACCCATCATTTGCCACTTGGCTTTCCTCCCGAACAGCTGACGGTAGGCTCTGGCTAACTCTGCAACAGGTGCAAAGCTACTGTCAGGATGACCATCATCAATCGATATAAACATTCTTTTATCGACAATGGGTTGATCCGTATCTTTTGATGATTGTTTGTTGTTTCGGGAAGTTAGAGGAAGGGTATCCGATACAAAAGTCCCTTTTCTTTCTTTTGAAATCAACCACCCCTCTATCAGTAAAACATTTAATGCTTCAACAATCGTATTTCTGTTTACACCAATAATTCCCGCCAGATTTCTACTACCCGGAAGAGCATCTCCCGGCTTAAGCCTTCCCGATTGAATGTCAGAAACAATAGCGTCTGCTATTTGCAGATAAACTGCCTTACCTGATTTTTTATCTAACTGGATTTCTATTTTCCACGGACGCAACATCTGGACTATTTAAAATTACAAAAACTGTATCACTTCAATAGTCCAAATATACAATACTTTTGACTTGCAATACTGCAAAAAACAAAAACAATTTGGTATGTCTAAAACAGAAATTAAAAAAAGTATTCATGTTGAACAAAAACAATTCAGTTCAAAAGACTTTCATGAAACCTATGCACGTCCACAGTACGTAAGACCCTCTCACATTATCCATAGAAATGTTGAAAATGAGGGAGAACACAACCAGTTTTCAACGGAGCGAAAACACCCTGTATTCTTTGTTGACCTTCCCAGTAAGAACATCAGTATGACGATTGGTGGATTACTCCCAGGGCAACTAACAAACCGCCACAGACACACGTATGAAACCGTTTTGTACGTGATAGAAGGGAACGGCTGGACAGAAGTTGAAGGGGAACGTGTTGAATGGAAAGCCGGAGATGCCGTTTACATCCCTTCCTGGGCATGGCACCGACATCAGAACACAAGCAACGACACTCCTGCAAAGTATATTGCCTGTGAAAATGCACCTCAACTTCAGAATCTGGGAGTAGCACTTCGGGAAGAAGAAGGTCGGGATCTTTAAGAAAATTATTCACTTCAAATCCAATACATCATGAAAAATATACCATTTAAAGGAATTATCGCTTACCCGATCACCCCTTTTGATCAGCACAACAAAGTCGACATCCCTTTGTTTCAACAACACGTAGAACATTTGGTTCAATCCGGTTCACATGGAGTCGCTCCACTGGGGAGTACTGGTGTACTTCCCTACCTATCAGACGAAGAAAAAGAAGCGGTTACGGAAGCCACTATACAACAGGTAAACAACAGAGTCCCAACCCTAGTAGGCGTCTCTAATCTTACCACTGAAAAGACAGTGTATCATGCACAGTTTGCCGAAAAAGCAGGTGCAACTTCTGTCATGATCATCCCAATGAGTTACTGGCGTCTTTCCGATGAGGAAATTGTCAAGCACTATGATACTGTAGCCTCAAAAATATCCATTCCGATTATGGCCTACAACAACCCCGCAACAAGCGGTGTGGATATGTCCCCTGCGTTACTAAAACGCCTTCTTGAAATTCCTAATGTGACAATGATCAAAGAAAGTTCAGGAGATATTCAGCGCATGCACACACTCAAAAAAGAATTGGGAGAAGACGTAGCGTTTTACAATGGTTCCAATCCATTAGCTCTGGCTGCTTTTTCAGCAGGAGCGACAGGTTGGTGCACTGCTGCGACAAATCTGATTCCAGCGCATAATATCAATCTGTATGATGCCATTCAAAACAATGATCTCAATCTGGCTCGCAAATTATTCTATGAACAGGTAGAATTATTACAATTTATAGTGGCAAAGGGATTACCCAGAGCCATCAAAGCGGGACTATCTCTATTGGGAACAGACGGAGGACAATTGCGAAAACCTCTTCTTCCCCTTACCGAAAATGAGATCGGTCAACTGAAAACTATTCTCGAATCCATCAAAAAGAAATAAATATGAAAAAAGCAATTTTTTATCACGCCGGATGTCAGGTATGTGTGAGTACCGAGCAGGACATTCTGAATATCATTCCCAAAGAACGCATTGAAGTAGTTCATTTAGGAATTGACACCACTAAAGTAAAGTATGCAGAAGATCAGGGTGTACAATCTGTTCCTGCATTAGTAATGCCTAACGGAAATGTTTTGCATATCAATTTCGGTGCATCCATCGAAGATTTGAAATAATGTAGTTAAGCCCCGGGAACTGAAAGCCGGGGCTTTTCTTTCTGTTATTCTTTTGCTCCCCATGAATATTTAGTAACTTGCTCTTCATTTTAAGTCAAAACGATGGAAGCAGTTATTTTTGATATGGATGGGGTGATTGTCGATTCTGAACCATTCTGGAAATGGGCTGAGAGAGATACGTTTACTTCTTTGGGTGTTGACGTAAAAGAAGAATTCACTCAATTTACTCAAAAAATGACTACACAGGAAGTTACCCGTTTCTGGTTCGAGCAATTTCCCTGGAAAGGAAAAACACACGAAGAAGTGGAACAGATGGTAATCACGCGTGTTGTACAGTTGATTGAACAACAGAATTGTGTCTTTCCCGGTATACAACACTTTGTGCAATCCCTGAAAAATAAAAATATACTCACTGGACTGGCAACAAATTCTCCTGCTTCTATTATTCCGGTAGTTTTGCAAAAATCAGGACTCGACACACTTTTTGACACCATTTCCTCTGCAGAATTCGAACCCAAAGGGAAACCTCATCCTGACATTTATCTCAACACAGCAAAGAGACTACGGGTAGCACCTGAAAAATGTATTGTCATTGAAGACTCTGATTCGGGGGTTACTGCTGCTAAAAAAGCAGGAATGAAAGTAGTTCAACATACAAACGATCTACAAAATCCGAAACACCCGCTCGCAGACTTTTTTCTGGATAATTACCATCCTGATCAATTAGCAGAACTTAACGCTTTCCTTAATTAAGGAATACTTCCGTTTAAATCAGCCAACTGTACGCATTAAAATCACAAAAACTGAACCTGTAACAATTCGCTTTCATTTACGAAATTTGAGAGACAAGACAACTTTATAAACACAAATATGGAATTTAACGACATCTCCTCTTTCCTGGAATACTACAAAAAGATCCGGCAACGTACCAATCGCCTGATAGCGGTTATTCCTCCCCAATACATGGACTGGGCATATAAGCCCGGAAAATTTACTATTGCGGATCAAATCCGGCACATAGCAGCCATTGAGCGCTATATGTTTGCTGAAACCATTCATGGGAACTCTTGTATATACAACGGATGTGGAAAAGAGTTAGCGGATGGATATGATCAGGTAATCCGTTACTTCAATGAGAAACATGATGAATCTCTAAAAATCTTCTCTACATTGAGTCCACACGATTTAAAACAAAAATGCCTCACACCAGCAGGTACTCCCATTACAATTTGGAAATGGCTTCGGGCAATGACTGAACACGAAATCCATCACAGAGCACAAGTATATCTTTACCTAAATATTCTCGATATTCAGACGCCTCCAATGTTTGGCTTAAGTTCCGAAGAAATAATCTCAGAGAGTTCCACCGACTAAAAATGAGCAATGACAACGAAATTCACAACAGATTGGCTACACGCCTGGAATACACATAATTTAGACGCTATTATTGAACACTACAGTGATACAATCCGTTTTTCGTCCCCTATCATACAGCAGATGGGAATTGATTCGAAAGGGGAAATAACGAACAAAGCAGATCTAAAAGCTTATTTTTCCAAGGCGTTAGATAAATACCCTGATCTTCATTTTGAACTGTATCATGAAATGAAAGGTGTTACTTCTCTTGTCCTTTTCTATAAAAGCGTAAATCATTCACTTTCCGCAGAATATATGGAGCTGAATTCCGATGGGAAAATAAGTCAGGTTAGCGCTCATTACAAATCTTTCTCGGATCTGACAACCCTACTTGATGTTTGGTTAAAAAGCTGGACGAGTAGAGGAAATCCCCAACAAGCTGAAACACTGTTATCCTTCTATTCAGAGAATTGTTTTTATGCAGATCCCGTTGTGAAAGATGGTATCCGGGGAAAAACCAACGTGAAAGAATATTTCCGGAAATTGTTACGTTATAATCCCGAATGGGAATGGAAACGACTTGAAGTTTTCCCTACTCCGGGAGGATGTTCCCTCAAATGGTTAGCCCGGATTCCCGTCGGTAGTGAAATAGTAGAAACTACCGGTTTGGATATCCTTGAATTTGAAGACGGAAAAATTTCACGAAACGAAGTATTCTTTGACCGGCATGAATGGCTTCAACTCATTTCTAAAACACAGACTGAAAAATGAAACAAATTTCGGAATACTATATTCTGACCGGGGGACCGGGCGTAGGAAAAACAACTCTTTTGAAAGCTCTCGAAAAAGAAAATTTTCCCGTGGTTAATGAAACAGCACGAACAGTAATCCGGGAACAAATTGCGATGAATGGAGATGCTCTGCCCTGGGAAAATAAAACGAAATACACCGACTTATTACTTAACCGCTCACTTAATGAATACCATACAACTCGCAAAAAACACCCTGACAGTAGCGTTTTTTTTGACCGGAGTGGAATCGACGCGCTTTGTTATGCTTCTATGATTGATTACTCGCCTGATCACTTAATTGTAAACGATATACTTTCTTGTAACTACAATAAAAAAGTATTTATACTCCCTCCCTGGAGAGAAATCTATACCACAGACAGTGAACGTAAACAATCCTGGGAAGAAGCTCTTTTTACATATCAGGCAATGAAAGACACCTATCTAAAATATGGATATACCGTCATCGACGTTCCTGTCGGTTCAGTCGCAACAAGAAAAGAATTTGTTCTACATCAAATACAATCTGAAAATTCATGAATAGTTATCTGACCAGTCTGCAAAAACAATTTTTGTATTATAAAACACTTGGTGAAAAAGCAATTAATCAGCTACAGGAGGAACAGCTTTATCTACAATTTAATCCCGAAAGTAACAGCATCGCAATACTCGTTCATCATATAGCAGGAAATATGCTATCCAGATTTACCGATTTTCTAACTACGGACGGAGAAAAACCCTGGCGAAACCGGGACGCGGAATTCACCAACCCATTCCAGAGCAAGAAGGAACTAATGGAATACTGGGATAAAGGCTGGCATTGTCTGCTCAATACTTTGGAACAGTTAACCGAATCTGATTTAGAAAAGACCGTTTATATCCGAAATGACGGACATACCGTGGCAGAAGCTCTTAACCGTCAACTGGCTCATTACCCTTATCACATAGGACAAATTGTCTTTATCGCCAAAGTTATCAAAAACGAAAACTGGCAAACACTTTCAATTCCCCGGAATCAATCAAATGAGTATAACTCCCGAAAGTTTTCGCAGGAAAAAGAGAAAAGACATTTCACAGACGATCTGTAAAAACAGATTCAATATAATGATCTCGAAAATGAAGCACAATTTTTCATAAAGGGAAAAGAGTTCTCCCTCGAATGTTCGGAAAACTTCTTTGTTCCAATGGATGCAAGGCACAAAATAACCAATCAACCTGGTAACAATATCAGTTTTCTCGTCATCTCATTTCCTTGCCAAAAAGACAACAGGACAAACCTCTCTATCCAAAAGCTATAACGGCAACTTTAACAAGCTTTAAGAATATACTCATCGCCTTTTTGTATCTTTATGGGCGAAAATTCTGTTTATGCGAATAATACTATTTCTGACCATAGCCCTGTTATCTTTTCAGATCTCCGGAAGAAACCTCCGTCTGATTCTGGATCACAATTCTTTTTACAGTCCGGAAAACGGGCATTATCTGGAAGTGTATATGCAATTTCTGGCTTCATCTGTTCATTATGCTGACGTGGAAGGCAAAAAACAGGGCGAAGTTGCTATAAGTCTTATTCTATCCCAAGAAGACAAAATTATTGATTTTGATAAGTACAGTTTAAAAACTACTCCTTTGGGAGATACCTTGTTTGAAGATTTTTATTCCATCAGAAGGTTTAGTATACTTCCCGGAGCATATCAACTGGAATTGTCTGTTGTCGATAGAAACAACACGGATGACACCCTGACATTTACACAAGATATTGTTATAGAAAACCAATCTGAAAACCTGGGATTCTCAGACATAGGACTTATAGAAACACTCTCAAAATCAAATGAAAACACCGAATTCACAAAAAATGGGTTGGAAATCATCCCCCGTTTATCGACCTACTTCCCGGTAGAATCTGAAAAATTAATTTTCTATTGTGAATTATACAATACCAACTTATTAGGAGATTCTGCCCGATTTGTTCTTCGCTATTTCATTGCAGATAAAAACACACGAAAAGTAGTGGATCAATACATGGGAATAAAGCGTTTATCTCCCTCGTCGGTTATCCCTCTTCTCTACTCTTTTAACATTGACAAACTCGAAAGCGGAGAGTACTACCTTGGGTTGGAGTTACTCGATGACGAAGGTATTGTTATCCGGCAGAAACAACTATTCTTTGATCGTTTTAATCCGATTATCACAGACATATATGGTGATGTGAACGAAACTATTCTGGATCCTATATTTATGAAAGAGGTTCCCGGAGACTCTTTATTCTACTACCTGGAAAGCCTTATTCCTATTTCTACACGTATTGAAGAGCAAAATATAATTGAAGTTCTCAAAAAACAGGATACAACGGTTGCTCAGAAATATTTTCAATCGTATTGGAAAAAAACAGCTCAGTTAAACCCAACTGAGGAGTGGTTAAAATATAAATCTCTGATCAACACCGTTGAAAGAGAATACGGCACTTCGTTAATGCCCGGATTCAGAACGGACAGAGGAAGAGTATTCCTGAAATATGGTCCTCCAAATGCGGTTGTCAGCAGACCCAACGAATCGAACGAATATCCTTATGAGATCTGGCAGTACTATAAGCTGCAACAATTCTCAAACAAGCGTTTTGTATTCTACAACCCGACGCGCGTTGGGAATGAATACGTGCTCCTGCACTCTGATATGCCGGGAGAATTATACAACAGCCGTTGGCAACAGGAATTGCGCACAAGAGGAAATACCGTAAACACGCGCTCGCGAACAAACGATGAAGATATAATGGAAGGCGGGCAACGCTGGTAATTCAGCAATAGTTCGTATTTTTCGATGCTTATGAAAGAAGAAAAACCGCTCGTCGCCGTTGTTATTCTGAATTGGAACGGTAAAAAATATCTCGAACAATTTCTGGAAAAAGTAGTTCGTTATTCTTCACCTCATCAGGTTGTTCTTGCCGACAATAATTCTACCGATGAGTCTGTTACCTATGTAAGAACCAACTTTCCTGACGTACAAATTATTGTAAATGCTGAGAACGGTGGTTTTGCGAAAGGCTACAATGACGCTCTCTCAAAAGTAGATGCCGAATACTATATACTTCTCAACAGTGATGTGGAAGTCACGGAAAACTGGATCACTCCATTATTGGAAATAATGCAATCCGACAACTCTATTGCCGGATGCCAACCGAAAATCAAATCTTTTCATCGAAAGGGTTATTTCGAACATGCCGGTGCTGCCGGAGGGTTTCTGGACAAAGATTACTTTCCTTTTTGTCGGGGTCGGGTTTTTGAGGCAATCGAAGAAGATAAGGGGCAATACAATGATACGGTAGAGATCTTTTGGGCAACCGGAGCCTGTCTTATGATACGAGCTGATTTATATCAGTCTGTAGGAGGTCTTGACAATGATTTTTTTGCTCACATGGAGGAAATAGATCTGTGTTGGCGGTTAAAACGACTTGGCTACTCATTTTACGCTGTAGGAAACAGTGAAGTGTATCATGTTGGCGGCGGAACACTGGATTATATGAATCCAAAAAAAACGTATCTGAACTTCCGGAATAGTTTGTATATGATCACGAAAAACTATGAAGGTTGGCTCTTCCCTAAAATATTCAGACGGCTCTGCCTTGATGGATTAGCAGGCGTACGTTTTTTGTTATCCGGAAACCTTACTCATATCGGCTCGTTGTTTATGGCACACATGCATTACTACAAGGTCCTTGGAAAACTCTTGAAAAAGCGAAAAGAAATTCGTTCTTCGATAGCTACTCCTAAAGCGTTAACCTGTGTATACCCGAAAAGTATTCTCTGGCAAAAATTCATAAAAGGAGTCTCTCATTTCTCCGATCTGGAAGGTTGGAAAAAATAAAAAAATCCCTTATTGCTAAGGGATTCTTCTCTAAAGGCTTACTAAACTGATTAGTTAGCAAACACTCCTAACACAACATACGTTGTTGGATCCGTGGTGCTTATTGGTTGAAGTGGATCGTGAACTACAAAAAATCCTGAATAAGTTCCTGTTAACTCGGTAATACTCATAGGTGAAAACTGACTGTTCATTGCTGTAGAACCGTTTCCGTTGATCATCAGTGTCAATACATCTCCATTTGGCGTTTCATTGTAAGGCGTACCATTAGGAGTTGTTGCCGGATCAGCGGTATCATGTGCATGAACCATATACATTTCGCCACTTACAGAGTTCATCAACATCACTGAGACACGTGTCATTCCATTTGTCAGCTCCTGAAGACGAAGACGTGCCGAAATAGTTGAACTATGCGAGCCGGAGTATGCATACTCAGCAACCAACTGTCCCGTATTAAATGCATAATCATAGGTCATTGATGCCAGATTAGAAACTTGTTGTTCCCGGGCAAACGTTCCTACTACAAGGAAGGTACTAACATCTGAAGTACTAACATTTTGTAATGGATCATGGACTACAAAAAAGCCATTGTAATTTGTGGTAATCTCAGTATACGAACTATTTACTGTTTGAGAAACAGAAACCGTCCCACCATTACCGGTTACCATTTTAGAAAAAACCTCACTGTTCGGGGTTTCATTATACGGAGTTCCATTGGGCGTAGATCCCGGGTCCGCAGCATCATGAGCATGAATCATATACATTGCTCCATCTACCGTATTTGTCAATTCCACTGTAATTTTTGACTGACCACCTGACATTTCTTCAACAGTTAATGCAGCTGTCAAATTATCATTGTGCATACCGGCATACGCTGCAGACTCTACTACCTGACCATTATTAAACTCATAATCGTACGTACTGGATTTCATCTGAACAGGGGTCGGCATAGGTTCTTCCTCCTCTTTTTTACAGGATGAAAATCCGGAAGCAATCGAAAATACCAGGGCTGGTATAATCATTAACTGGTTAATTCTCTTGTAATTCATAATTTCTTGTTTTTTGATTTACCCTACTTACGCAAGCCATCCGGTTATGGATTTCAAAAAACATGAAAAAATTTAAAAAACACTGAAAAACAGCTAGTTGAACGCCATTTTTTTTATTCAAACACTCTATTTCTTTAACCGAAGAACAGCTATAATACCCAATGCGTACCCATCTATGCCGAAACCGAAAACACATCCCTTAACTACAGGTGATATCAGAGAGTCGTGTCGGAAGCTCTCCCGGGCACTAATGTTTGAGATATGTACTTCGATCACAGGAATGATAATAGATGAAACGGCATCCCGGATAGCTACTGATGTATGCGTATATCCTCCGGCGTTTAAAACGATCCCGTCATGCTCACTTTGTTGAAGCGCATCTATTATTTCCCCTTCGTGATTCGATTGGATGTACTCCAGCGTACAATCAGAAAACTCCCGTCTCAGGTCTTCCAAAATCGTTTCAAATCCTTTTTCACCGTATATTTGTGGTTCACGGTTCCCTAGTAAATTGAGATTGGGTCCGTTAATGATTAAAATTTTTTTCATTGTCTAACTGGAATACATATTTAAAGAATTTCGAAAGTTACTTAAAAATTGAAAAAGGATTAAGTGAAAACTCAATTTCAGCTTACAGAGAGGATGTTAAAAAGTTATGGGAGTATGCTGACCCTTTGAAAAAGTCACCTGAACAACTCCAGTTAAGTGATCTCAAGCTTTTTGCCGGAGAGTTATTTGATCTGGGACTGGCGGCACGTTCACAAGCCCGGATAATCAGCGGGATCAAACAATTCTTTGATTTCCTTGTACTGGAAAACACGATTGAAACCAGTCCTGCGGAGCTTCTGGAAGCCCCACGTATTGGAAGAAAACTCCCCGAGGTTTTAACAATCGAAGAAATTGACCAACTCCAGGCTGCAATCGACCTCTCCAAACAGGAGGGACATCGGAACAAAGCTATACTGGAAACCTTATACAGTTGCGGATTACGCGTAAGTGAACTTTGCGACCTCAAGCTCTCAAATCTCTATTTTGAAGAAGGCTTTGTCCGGGTAATAGGGAAAGGAAATAAAGAGCGGCTCGTTCCTATAAGTCCCAGTGTGGAAAAAGAACTTAATCTTTACTATGACAGTATGCGAAACCATATTTCGATTGCCCCGGGATATGAAGATTTTGTCTTTCTGAATCGAAGAGGAAAACAACTCTCACGGGTTATGATCTTTACCATTATTAAAAACCTTGCGGAAAGTATTGGTTTACGGAAAAATATCAGTCCGCACACCTTCCGGCACTCTTTTGCAACTCATCTTATTGAAGGCGGGGCAAACCTCAGAGCAATACAAGACATGCTGGGCCACGAATCAATTATTACAACCGAAATTTATACTCACATTAGTCAAACAGCTCAACGGGATGCGATTTTGTTATACCATCCCCGAAATAAACGATAATTTAGTCACTATCTTTGCAGAACCCTTTCGAGAGTTAGTTTGTTGAAAGGAAAAAGAATATGTCATTAGTAAAAAATAAATATACGACCTGGCCTTTCTTTGATGAAAAGAAACTGCTCACTATTGCAGGTCCCTGTAGTGCTGAGACTGAAAACCAGGTATACGAAATTGCCCGAAAGGTTGCTGAAACAGGTGTTAAAATTTTCCGGGCAGGAGTCTGGAAACCAAGAACACGACCGGGAAGTTTTGAAGGAGTAGGAAAAGAAGCTCTTCCCTGGATCAAAAAAGCTACTCGCGATTTTGGATTGAAATCTACTGTTGAAGTTGCTAATCGTCAGCACGTACTGGATGCTTTGGAAGCAGATGTTGACATACTTTGGATTGGCGCACGTACTACTGTAAATCCTTTTGCTGTACAGGAAATAGCAGAAACAATAAAAGGCACTGATATACCTGTTCTTGTTAAAAACCCTGTTAACCCTGATGTTGATCTCTGGATCGGAGCGATCGAACGTCTTGAAAATGCCGGAATAACAAGAATAGGAGCAATTCACAGAGGGGTTTCTCAGTTCAACAAATCTGTTTACCGAAACAGACCGGAATGGGAAATGGCAATTGAATTAAAAAAACAACGTCCCGATTTACTTCTGATTTGCGATCCGAGCCACATAACCGGAAAAAGGGAGTTAGTTCCGTTGGTCTCTCAAATTGCACTTGATCTGATGTTCGACGGTTTGATGATTGAAACCCATATCACTCCCGAAAAGGCATGGAGCGACGCCAGACAGCAAATTACACCTGAGACTCTAAAAGAACTTTTGCGTGAACTTATCGTAAGGGATGAACTTCCTCATGGTATTGAATTATCAGGATTCGAAGATCTCCGAAATACAATTAACGATATTGATAATCAAATCATAAGGCTTCTCAGCCAACGTATGAATATTGTCAATGATATCGCACGGTTTAAACAGGAACATAACATGTCCATTTTTCAGGAGAACCGATGGAATCAACTACTGGAAGAACATTTGGGGTACGGTGCATCCAAAGGCTTAAACAGAGAATTTATCCGAAAAATATTCAACACGATTCACTCCGAATCCATTGAACGACAGAGTTCTGTTTTGCATAACAAGTAATTCTTTTTAAATTGGCGCATGCGCATTTTCCTAATCATATTACTTTCTTTCTTCTTGTTAAGTACCACATCCGACAAAGTACCCCGGAAATACAGAGGCGTTTATCAGGGCACCCTAACTCCCTATACAATTTCCGGAAAGGAACAAGCCATACAGATTACGGGAGCTGTTCTTCGAATAACCATTGAAAAAAACAATATTTCAGTTGATCTGGAAGGCAAAACATTCTCTGCTATCCCTGTTCTCAAAGCTGTTACGAAAGAGTATAGTACGTACACCTTAGAACTGGGGGCTCCTCTGGGAAAGGCTTCCTTACGAATTGCCAAAAAAGGAAAGAAACTTGAATGGATTTGTGATGGTTTTGAAAAAACGATTCTAGTACAATAAACCTGTTTAGTAGATCATTCCTACCAACACAGCTGTCATCATACAAGCCAGTGTACCCGCAATCAGCGATTTAATACCAAATCGTGCCAGTTCTGATTTTCGTTCTGGCGCCAGTGAACCGATTCCTCCTACCTGAATACCAATGGAAGCAAAGTTTGCAAATCCACACAACACATAAGTTGCCATTATAACAGATTTCCCTGTCAATTCATCTTGCAGTTTCCCCAAGTGAGGATACGCTACAAACTCGTTTAGAATAGTCTTTTCTCCCATCAACTGACCTATGATGGTTGCATCCTGCCATGGAACTCCCATCAACCAGGCGAGAGGAGAAAACAAGTAACCGGTAATAAATTCAAAACTCAGTGAATTATATTGACCACCCTTTGCTATAACAGCATTTAGTCCTGTGTAATGTCCCGTTATTCCAAGGATATAATTACACAAGGCAATCAAACTAATAAACACAATAAGCATCGCAGCGACATTTGCCGCAAGCCGTATTCCGTCGGAAGTACCATTGGCAATTGCTTCAAGTGCATTTGACCCTAATTTTTCTTTTGATACTTCCAGATTTTTGTCAAACTTTTCCTTTTCCGGCAGTATAATTTTTGCAAACACAATGGCTGCCGGTGCCGACATAATAGAAGCCGCTAAAAGATGTTTGGCAAAAAACAACTCCTTTACCTTATCCCCTTCACCTAAAAACGCAATATAAGCCGCCAAAACTCCACCTGCAATCGTTGCCATCCCGCCAACCATGAGCGACATAAGTTCAGACTTGGTCATTCTCCCCAGATAAGGCTTTACCAACAAGGGAGCTTCTGTTTGTCCCAAAAATATATTTCCTGCCGCAGCTACACTTTCAGCTCCGGACAAGCCCATCAATCGTTTCATGACAACTGCCATGAGATAAACGAACTTCTGAAGAATTCCCCAATAGTACAATAATGCTGAAAGTGCTGAGAAAAAGATCACCGAAGGAAGAATCCAGGTTACAAAGTTTTTTACAATCGGGTTCAAATCTCCCGTAACTACACTTCCGAAAACAAATTCAGCTCCTTCGTGTGCCATATTGACAACTTTCGTAAATACTCTCGAAAGAAACTCGAAACCACTCTCCACAAAAGGAACTTTCAAAATAAGTACAGCCAATATAATCTGTAATCCTATTCCTTTGGCAACCTGTCCCCAGTTAATATTTTTCCTGTCGGAACTGAAAAGATAACCAATTGCTAACAGGGACAATAACCCTAACAAACCTCTTAATACAGACTCAAAAGAAAACCCCGTATTGTTGAGCATATCTTCCGTTTGAAACGTAAAATTGCGTCCTGCAGAAGAAACAAAAGACAACTTCTTTTCTTCATTTTTTTTAATGAAAAAAGTATCTGATTCAGAAGCACCTGACAAAATAAGGTGTGTTGAGTTATGCAGTTCCCATTTTCCTTTTCTGATTTTCGAAAACAAGGTGTCAGAGTTCGTAAATGAGTGATCTTTATCGAATGTTACTTCGGCACGTCTTCGAAACCACTCACCGGAAAAATCGCGTTGATTCTGTGCCGTTATTTCAGATGAAACCGAAAAAAACGTCAGAAAACAGAATAGCACTAGTAGAAACTCAGGAAGCCTGGCGTTTGTTAATTTCATCTCGGATTTTTGAAGCCAATTCATACTCTTCCTTCTCCAGTGCATCTTCCAGCATAGCTTCCAGTTCAGCTATACTCATAGTAGACATGGATGAACCTTGCTCACTTTGTTCTTCAGATGGATTCGAAACCGTAGGTTCAGAGAAGTCATCTGATTCATCCAGCAGAATTCCTGCTGACGATAGAATTGACTCAAAAGTATAAACAGGGCAATTAAAACGTACACCAATTGCAATAGCATCCGATGTACGGGCATCTATTTCTTTTATCTCTCCGTTTTGTTCGCAAATAAGTTTTGAGTAGAAAATTCCTTCGACAAGATTGTAAATTATTACCTCTTTGACTACAATACCAAAATCAGAAGCAAAATTTTTAAATAAATCGTGTGTAAGCGGTCGTGTCGGTGTCATTTTTTCCAGTTCGATAGCTATTGCCTGTGCTTCAAACCCTCCTATTATAATCGGTAAGCGTCTTTTTCCTCCGACTTCAGAAAGCACAAGTGCATAAGCTCCGGATTGAGTTTGGCTGTACGACAAGCCGACAATTTCCAATTTTACTTTTTCCATGCTTTTTTGCGAACTACAATCTTCATTCTACAGAACGACTTGGGAAGCCAAAAAAAGCTTCCCAATATCATTTCTGCGATAAAAATAAGAATATATTTGAGTAAAACCTTAGTTCGAGGCTTTAAACTTTTTTACAGCTTCTGTCAAACGCGGCAAAACTTCAAATGCATCACCAACGATTCCATAGTCCGCAGCTTTAAAGAACGGTGCTTCAGGATCTGTATTTATAACTACAATCACTTTACTTCCGTTCACTCCTGCAAGGTGCTGAATCGCTCCGGAAATACCTGCAGCAATATACAGATTCGGACGAATAGCTACTCCTGTTTGCCCAACGTGCTCATGATGAGGTCTCCACCCAATATCTGCAACAGGTCTTGAACAAGCTGTCGCTGCACCCAATGCATTGGCAAGATCTTCAATAATTCCCCAATTTTCAGGGCCTTTCAATCCACGACCTCCCGAAACTACTAGTTCAGCTTCAGGAAGAGGAATTGCACCTTCCGGTTTCTTGGTTGCTTTAATCGTGTATCCAGCAGTTCCTGCTTCTCCATCAAATGCTTCAACAGCACAATCAGCACCTTCTGCTACCGGTTTCATTGAGTTCGGAAGAAGAGAAATAATCTTCTTGTCAGACTTAACCGTTACGAAACCGAAAGCTTTACCACTAAATACGTTCACTTTTACTTTGTCTCCTTCAGGAAGAGAAATAGCTCCGGCTACCAATCCGGCTTTTAAACGAGCCGAAAGACGAGGTGCAATTGCTTTTCCGTTCAAGTCGTGAGAAACCACAACTGTTGTTGCCCCATTAGCTTCAACAGCTTTTGCAATAAGACGGGTCAACTGCTGAGGATCATTAGAAGTAACTGAGGTATCTTTTAGAACTTTCTTTGCTCCGTATTTTCCCAATGCAGCCAATACATCATCCGATGCACTCCCTGCTGTCACAGCAATTACATCTCCCAGTTTCGAAGCATAATTAACCGCTTCAAATCCGTTTTTTGCAATGGAACCGCTGAATGAGTCTACATATACTATAACTGACATAATCAATATTTTAAATTAAATAACTTTAGCTTCGTTGTGTAACAAATCTACCAACTCATCCATGTTCTCAGGATCAATCATCTTGCATGCTGACTTCGCAGGAGGCAATTCAAAAGCTACAAACGAAGTTAATTCTTCAGCTGCAGATGGTTCCACAACCTGCAATGGCTTGGTTCTTGCAGCCATGATTCCACGCATATTCGGGATACGTTGCTCCGCCATTCCTTTCGCACAACTAGCTACGAACGGAAGATTTACTTCCACTTCCTCTACTCCTCCAACAATTTCTTTTTCTACTGCTGCAGTAGTCCCGTCCAACTCCAACTTGGTTGCCAACGAGACAAAAGGCATATCCATCAACTCTGCAATCATTCCACCAACCTGACTTCCGTTAAAATCAATGGTCTCTTTTCCTGTCAGTACCAATTCGTACCCATTGTTTTTTGCGTAATCAGCAATCTGAGAAGCTACATAAAATGCATCTTTGGCTTCCGCATTAATACGAACTGCATCATCTGCACCAATAGCCAACGCTTTTCTCATAACCGGCTCATCAGCAGCCGTTCCAACTGTAACAATAGTAACTTTTTCTGCTTTTCCCGCTTCTTTCAACTCAAGAGCACGAACTAAAGCATACCATTCGTCATACGGGTTTACAATGTACTGAACTCCGTTTTCATCAAACTTTGTATTCCCCTCTGTAAAGGAAATTTTCGATGTAGTGTCCGGAGATTTACTAATACAAACTAGTATTTTCATTCTTATCGGGGTTTATAAAATAAATGTAATTGTCTTTATACTACAACCACAAAAGTAACAATTTGTACTAAAAATAATCAGAAAGTTTTCAAGAATTGTCCACAGGAACCAAAATTATGCGCTCATAGTTTAATCAGTTGATGTAAAACAAAAAAATCCATGTCGTAACATGGATTTTTGATTTGGGTGTGGGTGTGTGTTGTTTAATTAGTGAATGGTGGTTAATATTGATCCAGTAAATATTTTATTACATCTGTACTGGTTACAATTCCTTTTATAGTTCCTGCTTCAACAACAGGGAGCGAGTGAAAAGGTTCATGAGCAAAAATCTCTGCTACTTCCTTGATTAATGTATCTGGCGAAACTACTTTCAATTTACTTGTCATCACCTGATCAATACTCAACATATCCAGAACTGCTTCATCTGCATTTTCCTGATTTTCAAAAATCGTTCCAAAAGAAAGACGATTCAAATCGGTGGAACTAATTATCCCCGCCAATTCATCCCCGTCTGTCACCGGAATATGACGTATTTTCTTCTGACGAAAGATCTCGCGTATATCTCTGAGATCATGCGTCGTTTTATCAACTGTTATGACAGTTTCGGTCATTATATGGGAAACAGGCTCTCTCTTTTTCATGTTTTTTTCTTTTCCTGCTACAAAGATGCCTTCTTTCCGACAAGCGAGCTCTGAAGAATATCAGTTACATACATGAGAAATATCAGCAACATTCTTTCCACTTCCTGCCATATATCAGTTATTACCTTCAATGCTATTTAAAACCCTCTGTATAGTAATCTGCTGCGTTTTTTATACTTTAGTCTTTTAATTAAAAACGAGAAAAGTACATCATGAAAAAAGTAGTCTACACACTTATTCTTCTTCTAACTACACTACAATTGTCCGGGCAACAGGTTATGACACCAGAATTGTTATGGCAACTTGGCAGGGTGAGTCCAGTGGGACTTACTACAGACAAAAAGAATATCGTTTACCGGGTTTCAGTGCCTTCTGTCGAACAAAATTCCTTTTCCGGATCCTACCATATTGTACCTGTTACCGGAGGAAATGCTACTGAGATAAAAGACTACTCTGAATTACTTGACGACCCTTTTGTCTCTCCGGATGGTCAATTCGAATTGTATCACAAAGCAGTACCGGTAAAAAAAACAAAAGCATCTGAAATGTATCCGGATCTTCCTAAAAGCTCTGCTTTGATATATGACGCTCTTGACTACCGACACTGGGACACATGGAATGATGGTACTTACAATCACGTGTTCTACAAAAAGCGAAATAGTGATGAGGCTGGAACAGATATTATGAAAGGTGAACCTTTTCATTCGCCTCAACAGCCCTTTGGGGGATCTGAGGACTATTGCTGGGCTCCCGGAGGAAGTGCGATTGTGTACGTAGCTAAAAAAAGTAGTGGAACAGCATATGCTACCAGCACCAATACGGACCTTTTTATGTATCACCTGGAATCAGGAAAAACAGAAAACCTTACAGAAAACAACCCCGGATATGATACTCACCCCGCTTTTGCAACAAACGGTGCACTTGCCTGGTTACAGATGCAACGCGACGGGTATGAAGCAGACAAGAATGATATCATAGTCAAAAGAGGCAAACTGATTATGAATGTAACCGCCTTCTGGGATGGCACTGTAGACTCATTTACCTGGAGCGAGGATGGTAACACGATTTATTTTATCGCTGCCGTCAATGGAACCCGTCAACTTTTTGAAGTAACTATCCCATACAACTCAAACCGGGCAGCTGAAGTAAAACAATTGTCAGAAGGTGATTTTGACGTTACAAGTATTATTGCTATTGACGGAGATCAATTTTATGTTACTCGTACGGATATGAATCACGCTTCCGAGATTTTTAGTTTCAATAAAAAGAAAAACAAGTGGTTCCAAATCACAACAGTAAATGACAAAAAGTACAATGAGATTACATTAAGCTCTGTTAAAAGAGAGTACTTTACAACAACTGATGGGCAAAAAATGTTGACCTGGGTAATTTACCCTCCCAACTTTGACCCTTCAAAAAAATACCCTACTCTTCTGTACTGCCAGGGAGGTCCCCAGTCTGCTCTTTCTCAATTCTATTCGTTCCGTTGGAATTTTCAGGTAATGGCAGCTCAGGGCTATATTATAGTAGCACCTAACCGTCGGGGGATGCCAGGCCACGGTGTAAAATGGAACGAGCAGATCAGCCAGGACTGGGGAGGACAGGTTATGGATGATTACCTGACTGCTATTGATGAAATGAGTAAAAAACCTTTTGTAGACAAAGATCGCCTGGGAGCTATTGGAGCAAGTTATGGAGGATATTCCGTATTTTATCTTGCCGGAATTCATGAAAACCGTTTTAAGACATTCATTTCGCATTGTGGTGTTTTCAATCTGGAAAGTATGTACGGGACTACCGAAGAAGTTTTCTTCACTAACTGGGATATGGGAGGTGCTTACTGGGAAAAAGATAATCCCATTGCTCAAAAAACCTATCAGAAATTCAACCCAAAGAACCTGGTAGGAAAATGGAATACTCCTATTCTGATCATTCAGGGAGGTAAAGATTACCGTGTACCAATCGGGCAAGGTCAGGAGGCTTTTCAGGCAGCTCAGTTGCAGGGAATAAAAAGCAGATTCCTTTATCTTCCGGATGAAAACCACTGGGTATTGCAACCTCAGAACGCTTTAATCTGGCAGCGAGAGTTTTTTAATTGGCTGAAAGAAACACTGTAAACTGTTCTTTTTTTCGTCGAAAAGAAAACCAATTCTATAGAATTTACGTTTATAAACAAAACAAATCATTACACTATGAAACATATTTATGTTCCACTGACAGCTTTGTGTTTTTTCTCCTTTTCTCTTTTTGGACAAGACACCGAAGAAACGAACTCTACGGAAAAACCGGTACAATCGGAACGGGTTAAAGAAACGTTTTATTCCACTCGGATCATCAACGGTCATTCGACGGAAACTCTCGAAAAAAATGAAATGGAATTTCGTGTAGAGCACAAGTTCGGTGATATGTTTGGCGCCAATGGAGGCGTCCATCAGTTTTTCGGGCTGGATAACTCTGCTGATATACGCATTGCTTTTGAATACGGGATAACAGATTATTTAATGGTGGGTTTAGGTAGAAACAAAGGATCGGGCCCTTACCGGGGGTTAGTTGACGGCTTTGTTAAAGGACGTATACTCGGACAAACAACTGATAATAAGATTCCGTTGTCCCTTGCCGCCGTGGGAAGCGCTACGATTACCTACGGGAAAGCCTCTCCTGACGTAACATCTATAACACACTACCCTAATTTTGCACATAGAATGGCGTATGCCGCACAATTAGTTGCCTCCCGAAAGTTTGGTAACTGGCTTTCGATTGCTTTAATGCCAACTTACACCCATCGTAATTATGTTGCTTTTGATGATCAAAACGGAATTTTTTCACTGGGAGGGGCTGCTAATATTAAGTTTGCTAAAAAATTCGGAATAGTGGTGGAATACTACCACAATTTTCATCGAAAAAATTTACGAGACATTTATAAAAACAGCCTTGCTGTTGCTTTTGAATGGAATACTTTTGGTCACGTATTCAGTATTTACCTGGCCAATGCGAGAGGTTTTACTGAACAACAGTTCATCCCATACACAACTGCTGACTGGTTAAAAGGTGAATTCAGATTAGGTTTCGCTATCACGCGTTCATTTCAATTCTAACCGATTCATAAACGAAAACACAAACAACAAATGAAAAAGACATATAAAATAACCGGTATTCTTTTGACAGTATTACTTGCAGCCATCTCTTCCTGCTCAAAAGATAAAACTCCTGAACCGATTCTACCTCCTTCGGATTGTATAGACACAGTGTTCTATAGTACAGATATAGAGCCTCTGATTATGCAAAACTGCACAGCTACCGGATGTCATAATAACAGCGGAGCAGGAGGATACATCTTCAACGGATACGCAAGTATAGAGGGTAATAAAGATATTATTCTCAAGGTCATAAGCCATGCAGACGGAGTGTCTCCTATGCCACAGGGCGCTCCCATGTTAAGTACTCAGCAAATCGATTTATTTCGTTGCTGGATAACACAGGGAAGCCCGAATAATTAAACAATAACCACAAACTAATGAATATGAGAAAAAGAGTACCCCTCATTTTGTTCAGCCTGTTTCTGGGCGGATCTGTCATGATTATAGCAAACGAATGGTCCCTAGAACAAGTCTCTAACTTTACTAGTACCGGATATCACAAATTGAATTCTGCAGGAGCCGGCGCAGGCAATACAGGAGCCCCCGGAGAAAGCAACTGTGCAGCCTGTCACGCAGGAATTTCTAACCCGATTATGGACGGTGGAACAGCAAATATTCTGGATTGGGGAACAGATGCTGTATATACACCCGGAAATACTTATTCAGTAACACTGACATTTAATGAAAGTAGTTCAAAAAATGGTTTCCAGCTTACGACTCTTAAAAATTCGGACAACACAAAAGCCGGGGATATTATTGTCACAGATGATACAAAAACAAAAACGCTGAGTAGTTTTTCGGGGCGCCAATATCTTTCCCATAAGTCTGCCGGAACCGGGGTTAATACGTGGTCTTTTGAATGGGTGGCTCCTGCTACGGATGAAGGCCCTGTTACGTTCTATGTTGCCACTAATAAAACCAATGCAAACGGGCAAAACAGCGGAGATGCTATCTATTTATCACAATTTACATTCAATAGCCCCGGATCAAGTGCTTCCATTCCTGAATATGAAAAAATCGCCTCTTCTTTAGCCGTTAACTATAATACTGCAAAAGCACAAATAGAAATTCAATTTACCGCAGAAGAACAAGAAGAGGTGTATGCTTCGGTTCACTCGGTAAGTGGTCAGGAGATGTATGCTGAAAAATTAGGATATACTTATCCCGGAGAAAATCAGAGATCATTCTCACTACGATCAAACAATGATGAAATCCTGATTGTACAGATTTTCATAGGAAATAAAGTGTTTAGTAAGAAGCTTTTTGTAAACAACTGATTTCTATCCAAAACAAACTATAAAAGCAGGGTGATACTCCTGCTTTTATATTGTTCTGTCACAAAAAAAGCTGTCCCTTGAGACAGCTTTTTTATTGTACTATACTTTTCAGAGTTATACCAGCATCTTAACCGGATTCTCCATATAATCTTTAAAGGTTTGCAGGAATGCAGCTCCCGTTGCCCCGTCTACAACACGGTGATCACACGAAAGCGTTATTTTCATTACATTACCCGGAACAACTTGTCCGTTCTTTACAACAGGTACTTCTTTTATACCACCAACAGCCATAATACAACTGTCCGGAGGATTAACAATCGCAGTAAATTGTTCTATTCCGAACATTCCCAGATTAGAAATTGTAAAGGTATTTCCTTCCCAATCGGATGGTTGTAATTTCTTTTCTTTTGCTTTTTTAGCGTATTCTTTCACTTCTGCACCAATCTGAGCCAGTCCTTTTGTGTCCGCAAATCGTACCACAGGAACCAACAAGCCTTCATCTACTGCAACTGCCACACCAATGTGCACATGATCATTACGACGGATAAAATCTCCCATCCACGCGCTGTTGATAGCAGGATGCTTACGCAATGCCGTAGACACCGCTTTAATAACCATATCGTTGAAAGATACCTTCACCTCACCGGAGGCATTAATTTGCTTGCGGGCCGCAATCGCATTATCCATATCGATATCCAGCGTAAGATAAAAATGCGGTGCTGTAAACTTACTTTCGGACAAACGACGTGCAATTGTCTTACGCATTTGCGAAATACTCTCATCTGTATACGACTCCTGACCAACCGGTGCAGCTACATAAGAAGCTGTTGCAGAAGGAACAAAATTCTCTACATCACGTTTCACAATACGACCGTTTTCTCCGGATCCCGGAATCTGAGCAAGGTTAAACCCTTTCTCTTCTGCCATTTTTCTTGCCAACGGAGAAACAAATAGTCTCCCATCTCCAGAAGTAGTCACAGGAGCAGGAGCTGCCTGACGAACCGGTTCTGCAACTTTTTTCTCAGCTACAGGTTCCGGAGAAGGAACCGGAGCAGTACTTTTCGTCTCTTCTTTAACCTCTTCAACAGCCTGAGCTGATTGATCAGCATCAAGTAAAGATTGTATATCTTCCCCTTCTTCACCAATAATGGCTAAAATAGAATTTACAGGGGCCCCACTACCTTTTTCTACTCCGATATGTAAAAGCACACCGTCATAAAATGATTCGAATTCCATTGTTGCCTTATCTGTCTCGATATCTGCCAACAAATCTCCTGATGAAACTTTATCTCCAACTTTTTTATGCCATTCAGCAACAACTCCTTCTGTCATTGTGTCGCTCAATTTGGGCATACGTACTATTTCAGCCATATTTTTATTCTTATGAAATGCTATTAATACTCACGAATAAACGGATAGTCTTCCTGCTGATAGACATCCTTATACAATTCTTCTGCTTCTGGGAAAGGTGATTCCTCAGCAAATTTCACGGATTCTTCTACTTCATTTTTAACCCAATCCTGAATTTCTTTGATTTCGCTCTCAGAAAGGAAGTTATTCTCCTTGATCACATTCAAACAATGCTCGATCGGATCCTGCTCCTGCCATTCGGCAACCTCTTCTTTTGTTCTGTACTTCTGGGGATCAGACATTGAATGTCCTTTATAACGATAAGTACGAATATCCAATAAGGTTGGTCCATCTCCGCGACGTGCACGATCTGTTGCCTCAGCAATTGCTTCATGAACTGCTTCCGGTGACATTCCGTTTACTGCAAACGAAGGCATTTCATATGAAAGCCCTATTTTCGACAAATCGGTTACGTTAGTTGTTCTTTCTACTGAAGTTCCCATTGCATAGTTATTGTTCTCAATGATAAAAATAACCGGTAATTTCCAGTTCATTGCCATGTTGAACGTCTCATGCAAAGCACCCTGCCGAACAGCTCCGTCACCCATTGAAACAAAAGCAACGTTATCTGTATTATTGTATTTTTCTGCAAAAGCAACACCTGCTCCCATTGCAATCTGAGCACCAACGATACCATGCCCTCCCATAAAGTTTTTACTCTTATCGAAGAAGTGCATCGACCCTCCCTTTCCTTTGGAACAGCCTGTACTTTTTCCGTACAACTCCGCCATAAGCACACGAGGATCTGTACCCAGACCGATCGGGTGAGCATGATCACGATAGGCTGTCATGTGCTTATCATCCGGACGTGAAGCACTAACAGTACCTGCCACAACTGCTTCCTGACCTATATAAAGGTGACAGAAGCCTCCAAATTTCTGCTGTATATAAAGTTGTCCTGCTTTTTCTTCAAACTTACGCATCAACAGCATATCCTTGTACCACTTAACATACGTTTCTTTAGGAAACTTTGTTGTTTTTGAAGCTGCTGATTTCCGCTTATTTGCCGCAGTTTTCGAACTTGTCTTCGTCGCCATTCTCTTTCTGTTTTTAGACTAACGGACAAATATAATACAAATTCATTGTAACTCCTTCCCCCTCCTGCAAAGTTTCCCCTTGTCAATAATTAACCCGATAAAGAACTACTTACCGAACAAAAATGATTTCTCTTTTCTCCCAGGGGTGCAGGATAAACTCTACCCTGCTAAATTCAGTGTATTCCGACACCTTATTTGTTTGTCTGCAAACCGAGTAATCATTAACCTTTTTACAATCAAAATAATTGTTCGACCAGGAATAAATACGGTCAAAATCAACTTTACTCACGCTGAAAACAGATTGATTTGATTTCGTTTGTAGTGAAATAGTTTCCGGCAGTTGAAGGGCCAGTTCAGTTTCGTTCAACTCCCCCTGAATCCATAGGGTCAAGGTTTCTTCCAGAGAGGGAGTTTCTTTTTCTTTAAGATCTCTTTCTTCAACAGGCTGTTCCGAACAGGCAACATTAACTATTAGAAGTAAAAACAATATCTGCTTCATCTATCAAATCATTTCCGCGAAAACGCAAAAATAACTGAATTAATGCGACAACATCTTTTTCGCAATAGACTTTGATTCGTTCCACATCATTCTCTTCGTAATACACACGGGCAACATCGGCTCCTGAAATGTCATCCTTGGGAGTCGGAATTTTGAATATATGACATAACAAACTCAATGAAGTATAGTGCTTATAATCTCCAAACTTCCATAAGTCCATTGTATCCAAATGTGCTATCTCCCAGGGCTTTTTCCCAGCAATATCCAAAGTGTTTGGCAAACTAATGCCATTAATAAGCATTCTTCTGGCTATAAAAGGAAAATCGAATTCTTTTGCATTGTGTCCACAGAGTACATGATAAGGAGAGTTAAAATTATCATCCAAAAGTCGTTTAAAATCCAGTAATAATTTTTCTTCATCATCACCATAAAACGACTTCATCCGGATTGATTTCCCTGTTCTTGTCTCATGGACAAAACCACAGGAAATACAAACTATTTTACCAAACTCAGCATAGATCCCTGCTCTCTCGTATACATCAGCAGCCGTCTGCTCATCTTTTTGGAGGAACTTCGTCTTTTGATTATATAACTCTGCGGTTACGGGATCCAGATCTTCAAACCGATATACTTCCGGAACGGTTTCTATATCCAGAAATAAAACTTTTTCAAGGTTAATTTTCTCCAACATCATGTGTTCTATTTTTGGCTTGGTAGTATTGGTTAAGAAATAAATATACAGAAAAATTCTCTACATTCATCTCTCAACTCTATAGATCATTGGAATAAGCACACCTAAAAAGAAGTTCATTACAAATCCTTGAACTTTTCAGAGACAAACACTCTGTTTCCATCAATGCCCTCAAGAAAGTATTTCTTAAATTGCTTCAGATCAGCTGCATCTACTGCGTTAACGGGGAAGGAAAGTGTTAATTCATCTTTATATTCGAGATAAACACTCTGTTGCAAAATAGTCACTTTCCGCAACCCGGAAAAATAATAAAAGCGAACTTCTCTTCCCCCAATTATCAGAGCCTGCTTGGTTACTCCTGTTCGTATATATCTACGATTGGTTCTCAGTATCAAAAACACAATCGACTCTGTAAATCCTGCCAGGCAAACCCAGCCTAGCACCACTGAAAATTCGCTGATCCACAAGAAATAAAGTCCTACAAACAACAGGTAACTGTTCTCAAGAACAAGATACAAGCGTATTCTCCCCAATCGCTCTCGGGAAACCGCCCCGGACCAAACAAATTTTTCCTGATGACTAAAAATCCGCAGACCAAACCAACGCTGTACTCCTCTGATGGCAAGCAGAATCCCTATAATTCCAGCAGAAACAAGATAAATTTCTTTCAAGTATGGTGTCTCTACTCCTTCAAAGATACCTATCGCATTCATATCAAAACCTGCGATTATCCCAAGGATAAAGAGAGGAATAATAAGAAAGATTATCAGAATGTTTATGCCTTTATTCATTAGGAATCATCTCCAGTTTCGTCTGTAACTCTTCTATTTTCTTTTCTGCAGATGCTATTTTCTTTTCAACTTCTTTCTTCAATGCGTCAGCTCCTTTTGAGTTGGCAAAGAATCCAAGGTTATTTTCCAGTTGCCGGATTTCCTGTTCTGCTTTCTGAATTTGTTGAATGATCGTTCTTCTTTCATCATTCAGAAGCCTTTCTGCATCCGGGCTTGAAACTATTGTATCCAGTTTGGCACTAAATAATACTTTTTCTTTCTCTGCTCCCTTCAGGTTCATGTCCGCATAATGCTTATCCAAAGCGGTCTTGAACGCTTTGTAAATCCGATCTTTTTCTTTGAAGGGAACGTTTCCTATTTCATTAAACTCCTGAGCAAATGCTTTCAGATCATTCAATACGACCTCTTTATCATCTCCCGACTGATACGCTTCAATTCGTTTAATCAGTTCTTCTTTCTTAGAAAGATTTACCTCATTTGCTTTATCTAACTCATCAAAATAAGCCTGTTTTGCATTAAAGAATTCGTCACAAGCAGCACGAAATGTTTTCCAGAGACGTTGTTCATAACGCGGTCCGGCACCTCCTATTTGCTTCCATTCTTTCTGAATGGCTACTATTTTACGCGTTGTCTCTTTCCAGTCTGTACTGTTTTTAAGGGCATTTACTTTTTCTATAAGTGCTTCTTTCTTTTCTTTTATGCCATCAAATTCGGACTGGCGACCTTTGTAGAACTCCTTTTTATCTGCAAAAAACTGGTCACAAATTCCACGGAATTCTTTCCAGATTTCCTCGTTCTCTTTTCTTGGTCCAAAACCAATCGTTTTCCATTCTTCCTGAATAGCAAGTATCTCTCCGGTCAAATCTTCCCACACTTTGTGTGAATCGGCCTCAGCTGTTTTTGCAAATACTTCTTTTGTCTTTTCGACTAATTCCTGTTTCCGCTCTATGTTTTTGACCATTTCCTGGCGTTTCTCATCATAGAACTCTTTTATTCGTTCGTAAAGAGACTTGACAATTGTCCAGTACTCTTCTTTTATAGCTTCCCATTCCGATTGAAATGTCGGTCCGATTTCTTCCCAATCATGTTGCAGGGCTTTCAATTCCGTTTCGACATCCTTGATCACCTCGTTTTCAGACAGGCTTTTTAATTTCTCAATAATGTCCTGCTTCAGCTGTTGGTTTCGTCTCAGGTCATGCTCTTTGAGTTCTTTATAAATTTTCATATTATAAAAGAACTCTTCCATCAAACGACTATATTCATTCTGAATATCCTGACGTTTTTCACGGGCTATATCCCCAATTGCTTTCCATTTCTCCTGAATCTCTTTCTGTACAGAAAAGGCTGCCCCAATGTTTTCCTCTTCACTAATCAGTGAGCGCAAACGATCAATTAATGTCCGCTTCTGACGCAGGTTTTCCGCTTCTTCTTCACGAATAGCATCCAATTGCTTCTTTCGCTTCTCTCTGTATACCGCAAATATTTCAAAGAATTCGTCATTCAACTTATCGAAATATGGTTCCATAGGAACATCTGCTCCGTTTTCTTCCAGATGCTTTACCTGGTGCTGGCGTTCTTCTTCAAGAATCAGGTCGTTAAACTTTGTTTTTAACTCGTTTACTTCCTGACTTACCGCCAATGCATCCTCACCGGAAGTAAGTTCCCGTAGTTTTTCAATAAATTCTTTCTTTTCCATATTGCAGAGTTTAAGCTATCAGCTTACTGTTTGTACCATATCAAAATTAACCAAATCAACGAACTTCTGAACACGATCTTCAATTTCGCGTTCTGTAAGTGTTTCCAAACGTTCAGTTCCGAATTTTTCAACACAGAAAGAAGCCATTGCTGAACCAACAATGATCGCTCTTTTCAGGTTATCGAACGTAATCTCATCCGAACTGGATAAATATCCCATAAACCCTCCTGCAAAAGTATCTCCCGCTCCGGTAGGATCAAAAACATCTTCTAATGGTAATGCCGGTGCAAAGAACACTTTATCTTCGAAGAACAATAGCGCTCCGTGTTCTCCTTTTTTAATAATCAGAATTTTTGGTCCCATACCGCGAATAATTTTCGCTGCCTTCACCAATGAATATTCTTTTGAAAGCTGACGTGCTTCTTCATCATTAATGATAAGTACATCCACCATTTTCAATGTTTTCTCCAACTCTTCCATTGCAATATCCATCCAGAAATTCATCGTGTCCATTGCAATGAGTTTCGGGCGAGTATTCAAACGTTCAATTACCGAACGCTGTACCTGAGGACTTAAATTCCCCAACATTAGGTATTCTACTCCCTGATATGACTCTGGAATAACCGGATCAAAATTTTCCAGTACATTAAGTTCTGTAATCAATGTATCTCTGGAGTTCATATCGTTGTGGTATCTCCCTGCCCAGAAAAACGTTTTTTCTCCTGCTTTTACCTGAAGACCTTTCAGATCCACTCCACGTTCCCGCAGATCATCAAGAGTCGTTTCCGGGAAGTCTTCTCCGACTACTGAAACAATTTTCTGATTTTCCTGAAAATAAGAAGCCGCAATCGCAATGTACGTTCCTGCTCCACCAACAATTTTATCCGTTTTCCCAAAAGGGGTTTCAATCGCATCAAAGGCAACACTGCCCACAGTCAATAAACTCATGTTTTTTCTTCGTTATTCAAATTCCTTACAAATATATTGATTTCGAATCATTGCAGCGAGATAAAAGATAGTTTTGTATGCACAACTCTGGCTCCTATTTGCCACCGGTATCTAACTTTGACTGGTAAGCATACATTTCATCACGTAGTCGGGCAGCTTCCATAAAATCAAGATTCTTCGCCGCTTTTTCCATTTGCTTTTTCAATCCTTCTATTGCCGTACGAATGTCTTTTTCACTCATATAATTCAAAACAGGATCAGCTGCCAGAGCGATTTCTCCAGATATTTCGTACTTCTTCTCGGTTGCTTCCTCTCTGTCGGCAACGGCCGTTGACTTCATGATTGCATCTTTCGACTTTTTCAATGGAGTTGGGACAAGACCATGCTCTTTGTTATAAGCTTCCTGAATACCTCTTCTTCGATTGGTCTCATCAATTGTTTTTTGCATGGATTCGGTTATCCTATCGGCATACATAATCACCATTCCGTTTACATTTCTTGCAGCACGCCCAACTGTCTGTACCAAAGATCGTTCGGAACGTAAAAAACCTTCTTTGTCTGCGTCAATAATCGCCACCAATGAAACTTCTGGTAAGTCCAGCCCTTCTCGTAAAAGGTTTACTCCGATCAATACATCAAAAACACCCAGACGCAACTGGCGCAGAATCTCAACCCGCTCCAACGTATCTACTTCCGAATGAATGTAGCGACACTTAATTCCTATCTTATCCAGATAACGCTGTAATTCCTCAGCCATTCGCTTGGTCAATGTCGTTACCAGTACCCTTTCTTCCCGCTCAATACGCAGGTGAATTTCTTCGATTAAATCGTCAATCTGATTCTTACTCGGACGTACTTCAATTCTAGGATCCAAAAGTCCTGTCGGACGAATAATTTGTTCAACTACAACTCCTTCCGACTGTTCCAATTCATAATTAGCAGGCGTAGCCGATACATAGACCACCTGATGCAGAAGGGTTTCAAATTCCTCAAACTTCAACGGTCGGTTATCCATAGCACTTTGCAAACGAAATCCGTAGTCCACCAGGTTAATCTTTCGTGCCCGATCTCCTCCGTACATCGCCCGAATCTGGGGAACTGTTACGTGGCTTTCATCAATTACCATTAAAAAATCATCCGGAAAATAATCCAACAAACAGAATGGTCGTGTTCCCGGTTCTCTGCGGTCAAAATAACGGGAATAATTCTCAATACCGGAACAATACCCCAGTTCCCGGATCATTTCCATATCGTATTCCACCCGTTCCTGCAAGCGCTTTGCTTCCAGCACTTTCTTTTCCCGCTTAAACGACTCTACCTGAATCGTCATGTCGTCCTGAATTTCTTTCAGTGCAACATTGATCGTCGCCGGACTTGTGACGAAAATGTTCGCCGGATATATTTTAATTTCCTCGAGTGTTTCAAATACGGTATTGTCTTCCGGGTCCAACATAGCTATGCGATCTATATCATCTCCCCAAAATTCAATGCGAATTGCATAATCGGCATAAGCCAGGAAGATATCAACAATATCGCCTTTCACCCTAAACATTCCTCTTTCAAAGGTTTCATTCGACCGGGAATACAAATTTTCTACCAGACGCAACAAAAACTTATTTCGGGAAATCCGATCTCCTTTTTTTATTTCAATAATGGACTCAGAAAAAGCATCCGGATTTCCGATACCATAGATACAGGATACGGATGAAACCACAATTACATCTTTTCTCCCTGACAATAAAGCTGATGTAGCTGAAAGTCTGAGTTTCTCAATTTCCTGATTAATAGCAAGGTCTTTTTCTATATACGTATCTGTCACCGGCAGATAGGCCTCCGGTTGATAGTAATCATAGTAAGAAACAAAATACTCTACTGCATTATTCGGAAAAAACTGCTTAAACTCTCCGTATAACTGGGCTGCCAGAGTTTTGTTATGTGATAAAATCAAGGTAGGACGATTGATTTCCTGAATGACATTGGCTACTGTAAATGTTTTTCCACTTCCTGTTACTCCCAATAACGTCTGGGCAAACTGGCCTTCTTTTATTCCATGTACGAGTTGCTTAATCGCTTCGGGCTGATCTCCCGTCGGTTTGAACTCCGATTCAATTTTAAAATCCAATGTTCTCTGATTTTTCTTGATTTTACTTCAGACCTTGTTTCGTCTCCCGTTCGTATCAGGTCTTCTGTTTTTTCTTTTTAGCTGCGGGGAACAAAATATTATTCAGGATAAGACGATACCCGGGACTATTAGGATATAAGTTCAGGTCTGTCGGAGGATCTCCTACCAGATGTCGATAATCCTCCGGATCATGCCCTCCGTAAAATGTCCAGGTTCCGTTTCCTAGTTCTCCATGGATATAGCGAGCTGTACCTAACGTTTTATTTTCTCCCATCACCAGAACATTCGGTTTTATAAACTGTGTTCTGAAATCGGTTGTTTGTCCCATAAATCCGTTGATAACATTCGTATGGTTTTGAGTTAACATGGTAGGAACCACATCCCATTTTGCTGAAAATTCAAACAACATGAACTTGTCTGTATTCTCTGTAAGTTTACTATGATCATTGGTTGCGTCAATATTTGAATACTCATATTCCAACGGATTCTTGACCAATGTAAAATCTTCAAAAGCAAATGTCATCTGGTAATCCAGTTTCTCCTGACATTTCGGATCCATAGGGTCTCCGTCATACATTACTTCACAAATATCTGTACCATGAGCGGCAAGGGCTATATCAAAACTATCCGTACCTGAGCACATAGTAAAAAGAAAACCTCCTGCCACTACAAAATTACGTATGTTCTGTGCCACGCCCAGTTTCATTTCCGATACTTTATTATACCCCAGTTCTGAAGCCAGCGCCTCCAGTTCTGCTACCTGCTGTTTATACCAGGGGTAACTTTTGTATGCATTGTAAAATTTCCCGTATTGTCCTGTGAAATCTTCGTGATGTAAATGCAGCCAATCAAATTCGGGTAACTGTCCTTTTATCACCTCTGTATCGTAGATTTCCGTATAAGGTATTTCTGCATACGTCAGGACAAGTGTCACTGCATCATCCCAGGGTTGTTTGCCCTGAGGGGTGTATACAGCAATTTTCGGTGCTACTTCTAACTGAACCACCTCCATATTCACCTCCGGATTCGCTATTTCTGTTTTAATAGCATTTACACGGGAATCAGCAACTACCTCGTATGAGACTCCTTTGATGATCAATTGCTCTTCAATCGAATTCAGATATGGCATTAAAAATGCCCCTCCCCGGTAATTCAACAACCACTCAATCACCACATCATGTTCCAATACCCAGAACGCAACTCCATATGCTTTCAGGTGATTCGTCTGCCGGTTATCCATTGGGATAAGAATTTGCGATGCATACGTTTGTTGGGCGAAAAGAGCTAAAAATACTATGATCAGAAACTTCTTCATGGTAGTAAAGTTAAGGCAAAAGTTCGTAAACTCGTTCAATCTATTCAATTATCATTGCCCTATAAAAGATGCTTCTCTTATTTCACGTATCAGATTCCATTGCGCATCTGAGAGTTTAAAAACAGGGACGTATCTACCATTTCCAAGTTCGGCAACTTCACGCATTTTTGATTCATCTTTCGGAGCGTTCTTGATTCCTACAACCGATAACCTATAGCCCTCTTTCGTATATCTTTTTACGTATCGCTCATAATCTTCAGAATCCCTGTTAAATGCTCCGTCCGTTATTACAAACACCTGATTGTTTCCATTTTGGATAAATCCTTTTTTCGCAAGGCTATACCCCAGCTTAATTCCTTTACCACCTGCTGTAAACCCCGAAGCTTTCAGATCTTCGACTTCTTTCTTCATTCGGTCCTTATCACTTCCTTTCGTAGTACGTAATACAACCCTTGCATCCGAACCATACGTCACCAGTGCAATCTTGTCTTCAGGCCGGATATAATCCATTAACTGATACAGAGCGTATTTGAGTAGTTCAAACCGATCTCCTGCTCTCATAGAAGTAGAAACATCCAGTACAAACACCAGATTATTCGGCTTAAAATAAGTCGGGTCAAAATTATCTAAAGGTATATCTCCCAAACCGGGAACTTCTGTCACAATCTCTTCTTCCGGTTCAAACGTAATTTCTTCCTGAGAAATATCCGGTTCTTCAACAATTACTATTTCCTCATTTTCCGGTTCTTCTTCTGTTATTTCAATTACAATCTCTTCCTGTGGTTCTTCTTCCGGAATTTTTTGTTCTACAACCAGTAGATCTTCTTCTCTTTTTTCCAGTTCCAACACAATGTAATTCCTGCGGAAATTGATATATGCACCGAGTTCTGCCGGTACATATCCATCATGTGCGCCATAAAAGTAGGAATAGCCTAGCGGAACCCTTTTCACTATTTTTCCATTTCTATCCGTCTTCCACTGACCTATTACCTGCCCATTTTGCAACAATGCAACATCAGATTTTGAAAGAACCTTTCCAGAACCTTTTTCAACTGTAACAACAGTCAGAGTAAAGTCAAGAGGGTTTCCATCACCGGGATTTTGCGTGAAATCCGGACAACTTTGGAAAGCAGCCATATCCGTAGTTAGAGGTAAGTCGACAACTTCGCCCTTTAGTTTTACGGTTATCGGCTCATTCAGATTTGAGAAATAAACAGGTATTGCGTACGTAAATCGTCCCTTTTTCTTGGGGTTCACCTGAAAACGAATTGCAATAGAACTGTCAGGGGCAAACATTGAGCCTGATATACGATAAGTAACTTCAGGAAGTTTATCCAGGCGCAGAAAGAATGCATTTTTCTCTCCGGTATTCTTAAAATAGATATCCACAAACCTGTCAGAGTGTGCATACAACTCACCGAAGTCATAAGAGGTCTTATCCGGAATAGTCTGTCCGATTACTCCCCCTCCCATCACAACACTTAATACTATGAACAGTAATTCTCTCATCATTCTAATAACTCAATAGTTGAATATAGTTACTATCATTCAAAAATTCTGCCAAAAAAATAAAGCTCCTTAAAGGAGCTTCTATTTTCTTATGCCTGGTTATTGGTTCCTCCAAAATTTATAGGCGGAATCATCGGGTTCCCATCTCCCAAAGGAACTTCACCATGTGCCTGTTCAAATTTCTTGATATTATCATTTAGTGCCAACATAAGTCGTTTCGCATTCTGCGGTGTCATAACCACACGTGACTTCACTTTCCCTTTCGGCATTCCCGGCATTACCTGAATAAAGTCTACTATGAATTCAGATTGTGAATGTGTGATGATGGCAAGGTTCGAATAGGTTCCTTCCGCTATCTCTTCCGGAAGTTCAATATTGATTTGATTATCGTTTTTGTTTTCCATGGTAATTATTTCTAATAAAAAAGGCAGGACGATCATCCTGCCTTTTTCGGTTATTTATTTTTTAATCGCTTCGTATTCTTCCTGAGAACCTACAAGCAAGTTTTGGAATTCTCTCATTCCTGTACCGGCAGGAATCAAGTGACCAACGATCACATTTTCCTTTAGTCCTAACAGGTGATCTTCCTTACCTCCGATTGCAGCTTCATTAAGAACTTTGGTTGTTTCCTGGAAGGAAGCAGCCGAAATAAAGCTTTGTGTCTGAAGAGACGCTCTGGTAATACCTTGAAGCAATGGTCTCGATGTAGCCGGAACTGCCTCACGCGCTACTACCAACTTCTTATCCTGGCGACGTAATTGTGAATTTTCATCACGTAGCTTACGAGCTGTGATAATCTGTCCTGCTCTAAGGTTTGTAGAATCCCCGGCATCTTCGACAACTTTCATTCCGTAAATACCATCATTCTCTTCCATGAAGTCTGCTTTATGAACAGATTGTCCTTCAAGGAATTTTGTGTCTCCCGGATCTTCGATTTCAACTTTAAGCATCATCTGACGTACAATTACCTCAAAGTGCTTATCGTTAATTTTCACCCCTTGTAGTCGGTAAACTTCCTGTACCTCATTTACAAGATACTCCTGCACAGATGTAGGTCCTTCGATATTCAGAATATCGTTTGGTGTAATAGCTCCGTCAGAAAGAGGTTTACCCGCTTTGATGAAGTCATTCTCCTGTACAAGGATATGTTTCGAAAGTGGAACAAGATATTTTCTTACTTCTCCGGTTTTAGACTCTACGATAATCTCGCGGTTACCACGCTTCACTTTACCAAAGCTACAGATACCATCTATCTCGGAAACTACTGCCGGGTTTGATGGGTTACGCGCTTCGAAAAGCTCAGTAATTCGTGGAAGACCTCCGGTGATATCCCCGGATTTACCAGAAACTCTAGGAATCTTAACCAGGATATCCCCTGCTGCGATCTTCGCTCCATCCTGAACAGAGATGTGTGCGTTTACAGGAATACTGTATGAACGTAACACTTCTTTTGTTTTTGGATCGACAACCTGAATTTCAGGGTTTTTCTTCTTATCTCTTGATTCGATAATTACTTTTTCCGTAAATCCTGTCTGCTCATCGACTTCTTCACGGTAAGTAATACCATCGATTACATTTTCAAAGACAACTTTACCACCGAATTCAGAAAGAATTACCGCATTATAAGGGTCCCATTTACAGATAACATCACCCTTCTTAACTTTTGTGTTATTCTCCGAAACCATAATAGCTCCGTAAGGGATGTTAGCATTCATTAATGTTACTCCTGTTTTAGGATCAACAATTCGCATCTCTGCAGATCGACCTAAAACAACATCAATCGGATTTCCTTCATTATCTGTTTTACGAATCGTACGTAGTTCTTCTATCTCAAGATTACCTTCGTATTTCGCTTTAAGGCTGTTTTCATCAGCAATGTTGGAAGCGGTACCCCCAACGTGGAACGTACGAAGTGTAAGCTGTGTTCCAGGTTCCCCAATCGACTGTGCTGCGACAACTCCAACTGCATCTCCAATCTGAGCCTGTCCGTGGTGAGCAAGGTTACGTCCGTAACATTTTGAACATACCCCTCTTCTCATTTCACATGTCAATACAGAACGGATTTCAACTTCTTCTATCTCTGCCTTTTCAATCGCAGCAGCAATACTCTCATTGATTTCTCCACCTGCAGCTACTAATAGCTCTCCGTTATCATCATATACATCATGTACCGAAGTACGTCCAAGAATACGTTCATAAAGTGACTCTACGATCTCGTCATTCTTTTTAAGTGCTGTAGCAACCAATCCTCTTAGTGTACCACAATCCTCTGCATTGATTATAACATCCTGAGCCACATCCACCAAACGACGAGTAAGGTAACCCGCATCCGCCGTTTTAAGAGCGGTATCCGCAAGACCTTTACGCGCACCGTGGGTAGAAATAAAGTACTCAAGAATCGAAAGTCCTTCCTTAAAGTTCGAAAGAATCGGATTCTCAATAATCTCTTGTGTAGATGCACCTGATTTCTGCGGTTTCGCCATCAGACCACGCATTCCGGAAAGCTGACGAATCTGCTCTTTCGATCCACGTGCTCCAGAGTCAAACATCATATAGATAGAGTTGAATCCTTGTTTGTCATTCTTCAACTGCTCCATCAACGTATGTGTCAAACGTGAGTTGGTGTGTGTCCACACGTCAATGATCTGGTTATAACGCTCATTATTGGTAATCAATCCCATATTATAGTTCATCATTACCTCTTCTACTTCAGTAGCAGCTTTATTTACCAGGATCTCTTTCTCTTTCGGGATAATAATATCATCCAGATTAAACGACAATCCACCTTCGAATGCCATTCTATACCCTAGTGACTTAATATCGTCAAGGAATTGAGCTGTACGAGCGGTACCACATACTTTCAGTACGTGGCCAATAATATCCCGTAGTGCTTTTTTGGTCAATACTTCATTAATGAATCCTACTTCTAACGGCACGAATTCATTGAAGATAACACGACCTGCTGTTGTCTCAATAAGACAAGTAACGATATTACCGTTCTCATCAAGATCTTTTGTACGAACTTTAATATGCGTATGCAAATCCAACGCACGCTCATTCAATGCAATCTGAACTTCCTCCGGAGAATAGAATACTTTACCTTCTCCTTTCATTACGCGGTCTTCATCTGTCTTACGTCCTTTCGTAATATAGTAAAGACCAAGCACCATATCCTGAGAAGGTACCGCAATAGGTGCACCATTCGCAGGGTTAAGGATGTTGTGTGAAGATAGCATCAGTAATTGTGCCTCAAGAATCGCAGCATTTCCTAACGGAAGGTGAACCGCCATCTGGTCACCATCGAAGTCGGCGTTGAATGCCGTACATACCAATGGGTGAAGTCGGATTGCTTTCCCTTCTATCAATTTGGGCTGGAATGCCTGGATACCCAATCTGTGAAGAGTTGGGGCCCGGTTAAGAAGAACCGGATGTCCTTTTAATACATTCTCAAGAATATCCCAAACAATTGGTTCTTTCTTATCAACGATCTTCTTTGCCGATTTAACTGTCTTCACAATACCACGCTCAATCATCTTACGGATGATAAATGGCTTGTAAAGTTCTGCCGCCATATTCTTAGGAAGACCACACTCATGTAGTTTCAAGTCAGGACCAACAACAATTACCGAACGTGCTGAATAATCCACACGTTTACCTAATAAGTTCTGACGGAAACGCCCCTGCTTACCTTTCAATGAATCTGAAAGGGATTTCAACGGACGATTCGACTCGGTCTTAACAGCACTTGCCTTACGTGAGTTGTCAAACAATGAATCAACTGCTTCCTGAAGCATACGCTTCTCATTACGCAAGATTACTTCCGGAGCTTTAATTTCGATCAATCGTTTCAAACGGTTATTTCGGATAATAACACGACGATACAAATCATTCAAGTCAGAAGTTGCAAAACGTCCTCCATCCAATGGAACAAGCGGACGCAATTCCGGCGGAATAACAGGAACGACTTTGATAATCATCCATTCCGGACGGTTTTCAATTCTCGTCTGTGATTCACGCATTGCCTCAACAACCTGTAAACGTTTCAACGCTTCATTCTTACGTTGTACAGATGTTTCGTTATTTGCCTTATGACGAAGATCATATGACATTTCATCCAGGTTCAGACGGCTCAACAAATCATGAAGTGCCTCTGCTCCCATCTTAGCGATGAATTTATTCGGATCATTGTCCTCCAGGTATTGATTTTCCTTCGGAAGTGTATCCAAAATATCAAGGTACTCTTCTTCTGTAAGGAAATCCAAATACTCCAACGATTCTCCATTAGGATTCGTTGCAATACCTGATTGAATTACAACATATCGTTCAAAGTAAATAATCTGATCCAGTTTCTTCGTTGGAAGTCCAAGAAGATAACCAATCTTATTTGGCAATGAACGGAAATACCAGATGTGTGCTACAGGAACTACCAACGAGATGTGTCCCATTCGCTCACGACGTACTTTCTTTTCAGTTACCTCAACACCACAACGGTCACAAACAATTCCTTTATAACGGATACGCTTGTATTTTCCACAGTGACATTCATAATCTTTCACTGGTCCGAAAATTCGCTCACAGAACAAACCATCACGTTCAGGCTTGTATGTTCTGTAGTTGATTGTTTCCGGCTTAAGCACTTCTCCACTGGATTGTTCCAGAATCTGCTCAGGCGATGCAAGAGAGATCGTAATTTTGGAGAACTTGCTTTGTTTTTTTGGTGTTTCTTTTCTATAAGCCATTTCTAAAAATCGTTTTCGTTAATAGAGAATCTTAATCCATTGTAATATTCAGACCAAGACCACGCAACTCGTGTAACAATACGTTGAACGATTCCGGAATTCCGGGTTCAGGAAGATTGTCACCCTTCACAATTGCTTCATAAGCCTTAGCACGTCCGATAACGTCATCTGATTTTACAGTAAGAATTTCCTGAAGGATATTAGATGCACCGAAAGCTTCAAGTGCCCAAACCTCCATCTCACCAAATCGCTGACCTCCGAACTGCGCTTTACCTCCAAGCGGCTGTTGCGTAATAAGTGAGTATGGTCCGATAGAACGAGCGTGCATTTTATCATCTACCATGTGCGCCAGTTTCAGCATATAAATTACACCTACTGTTGCAGTCTGGTGGAAACGCTCTCCGGAACCTCCATCATACAGATACGTTTTACCTGAACGTGGAATTCCAGCTTTATCAGAATACTCATTTATCTCATCCAAAGTAGCACCGTCAAAAATCGGAGTTGCAAATTTTAACCCTAATTTTTCACCTGCCCATCCAAGAACTGTTTCATAAATCTGTCCAAGGTTCATTCGGGAAGGTACCCCTAGAGGATTCAATACGATATCTACCGGTGTTCCATCTTCAAGGAAAGGCATGTCCTCTACACGAACTATGTTCGCAACAATACCTTTATTTCCGTGACGTCCTGCCATCTTATCTCCAACCATCAACTTACGTTTTTTAGCCACGTAAACTTTAGCCATTTTGATAATTCCTGCCGGAAGTTCATCTCCTACTGAAATATGGAACTTCTTACGTTTGTATGCTCCTAACAAGTCATTAGACTTAATATTGAAGTTGTGTAACAAACGTTGAATTAATTTATTGGTATGCTCATCTGTTGTCCATTCTGAAGGATTTACAATCGTGTAATCGATTGCAAACAATGCCTTCTGCGAGAATTTCGAACCTTTTTTGATAATTTCCTCTCGGAAATTGTTGAACACTCCGTTTGATTTATGTCCTTCAAGAACGACAAGAAGTTTCTCAACCAGTTTCTCTTTAAGAGATGCATAATCTTTATCATACTCGGAATCCAATTGCTCTAGGATTGGTTTATCCTGTGCTTTTGTCTTACGGTCTTTGATAGCACGAGAGAATAACTTCTTATTAATCACAACCCCTCTAAGCGAAGGTCCTGCTTTTAATGAAGCATCTTTCACATCACCTGCTTTATCACCGAAGATTGCTCTCAACAGTTTCTCTTCCGGTGACGGATCAGTTTCTCCTTTAGGAGTAATCTTACCTATCAGGATATCTCCTTCCTTAATATCTGCTCCAATACGGATCAATCCGTTCTCATCAAGATCTTTGGTCGCTTCTTCACTTACATTAGGAATATCTGCTGTAAGCTCTTCCATTCCACGTTTTGTATCACGCACTTCCAAAGAATGCTCATCAATGTGAATAGAAGTAAAGACATCTTCACGAACAACACGCTCAGAAATCACGATCGCATCCTCGAAGTTATATCCTTTCCATGGCATAAATGCCACTTTCAGGTTTTGTCCAAGTGCCAATTCTCCTTTCTCTGTAGCATATCCTTCACAAAGTACCTGACCTTTTTCAACCTTATCCCCTCTTTTTACGATAGGTTTAAGGTTCATTGTAGTTCCCTGATTTGTTTTCTGGAACTTTGTCAATGTATATGTTTTCAAATCTCCGTCAAAAGATACCAAGCGATCTTCATCGGTCTGATCGTAACGAATCACGATTTCATTTGCATCAACGTACTCAACTGTACCGTCTCCTTCAGAGTTGATCAGTACTCGTGAATCACGCGCAACTAAACGCTCAATTCCTGTACCTACGATAGGTGAAGATGGTTTTAATAAAGGAACAGCCTGACGCTGCATGTTTGATCCCATCAATGCACGGTTCGCATCATCGTGCTCAAGGAAAGGAATCGATGATGCCGCAATAGATGCAATCTGGTTGGTCCCAACATCCATCAGGTCGATACTTTCAGGTTCTACAACCGGGAAGTCACCTTCCATTCTTGCTTTTACTTTATCATTGATAAATTTACCTTTATCATCAATAATAGCATTAGCCTGTGCAATTGTCATATTGTCTTCTTCCTCAGCAGAAAGGTAAATAGGAGACTCCTCCAATTTCACTTTTCCGTCTGCCACCTTACGGTAAGGAGTTTCAATAAATCCAAGCTTGTTAACTTTCGCAAATACACACAATGAAGAAATCAAACCAATGTTTGGTCCCTCAGGTGTCTCAATTGTACAAAGACGACCATAGTGTGTATAGTGAACGTCACGAACCTCAAATCCTGCACGTTCACGCGAAAGTCCACCAGGCCCGAGTGCCGACATACGACGTTTGTGTGTCACCTCGGATAGTGGATTCGTCTGGTCCATAAACTGAGACAACTGGTTGGTTCCGAAGAACGAGTTGATCACAGACGAAAGCGTTTTTGCGTTAATAAGGTCAATCGGCGTAAATACCTCGTTGTCACGAACATTCATTCGCTCACGAATTGTTCTTGCCATACGTGCAAGTCCAACACCAAACTGAGCATACAATTGCTCTCCAACTGTACGAACACGACGGTTACTTAAGTGGTCGATATCATCAACATCTGCTTTTGAGTTCACCAACTCAATCAGATATTTAATGATCGAAATAATATCAGCCTTGGTAAGAACCCGAGAGTCCTCAACATTTTCCTGATAGAGCTTCTTATTGATTCGGTAACGACCCACTTCACCTAAATCGTAACGCGAATCAGAGAAGAATAACTTATCGAATACACTACGTGCTGTCTCCTCATCTGGTGGTTCAGCATTACGTAATTGACGATAAATATGCTCTACAGCTTCTTTCTCCGAGTTAGATGTATCCTTCTGAAGCGTGTTATAAATAATTGTATAATCCGCTGTATTTACATCTACTTTATGTAAAATAATAGATTTAGCACCACTATCAATAACTAAATCTATGTGTTCTTCTTCAATAACAGTTTCACGATCAAGAAGAATTTCATTACGTTCAATCGATACAACTTCTCCTGTATCTTCATCAACGAAATCTTCGATCCATGTTTTCAATACTCTGGCAGCCAATTTACGTCCAACACACTTTTTAAGGTTAGTCTTATTAACCTTAATCTCGTCCGCCAGATCAAAAATCTCCAGAATATCCTTATCACTTTCGTATCCGATAGCACGAAGAAGAGTAGTTACAGGTAACTTCTTCTTACGATCGATATATGCATACATCACACTATTGATATCCGTAGCAAATTCCATCCAGGAACCTTTAAAAGGAATCACACGTGCCGAATATAACTTCGTTCCGTTTGCATGACGACTTTGTCCAAAGAAGACTCCCGGCGAACGGTGCAACTGAGAAACGATAATACGCTCAGCTCCGTTGACAACGAAAGAACCCTTTGGGGTCATATAAGGAATTGTACCCAAATATACATCCTGCACGATAGTCTCGAAGTCCTCGTGCTCAGGATCTGTACAATATAATTTTAATTTCGCTTTAAGTGGGACACTATGCGTTAACCCTCGCTCAATACACTCTTCTATTGTATAACGAGGCGGATCAATAAAGTAGTCCAAAAATTCTAATACGAACTGGTTTCTTGTATCTGTAATCGGGAAGTTCTCAGAGAACACCTTATACAGACCTTCATGTTCGCGGTTTTCAGGAGTCGTTTCCAACTGGAAGAATTCCTGAAACGACTTAATTTGAATATCCAAGAAATCAGGATAGTCAAATTGACTTTTGCTCGATGCAAAAGATATTCTTTGTGAAGTATTGCTTGTTGTCGCCAAGGCTTTTAAATTTAATTAGTACAATCGACCAAATGGCACAAATGTGCAAATAAACAGGTATAGGCACAAGCCATTTTGGCTGTGCCTATACCGTAAAATCAATGATATGATTACTTAATCTCAACTTCAGCTCCAGCTTCTTCAAGAGATTTTTTAAGTGCTTCTGCTTCGTCTTTTGAAACTCCTTCTTTCAAGTTAGCAGGTGCTGCATCAACTGCTTCTTTAGCTTCTTTCAAACCAAGACCAGTTAATTCTTTCACAAGCTTAACTACTGCAAGTTTGTTACCACCAGCTGCTTTCAACACTACGTCGAACTCAGTCTTTTCTTCAGCAGCTTCTCCACCAGCAGCAGGACCAGCAGCAACAGCTACAGCTGCAGCAGCAGGCTCAATTCCATACTCTTCTTTAAGGATATCAGCTAACTCGTTAACATCTTTTACTGTAAGGTTAACCAACGTTTCTGCGATTTCTTTTAAATCCGCCATTTTATTAAATTTTAAAAAGGTTCTAAATAATTAATTAACAAAAAATTATGCTTCTCTTTCCGAGAGCGTTTTAAGGAGACCAGCAATTTTACCACCGCTTCCTTTAAGTCCTGAAATAACGTTTTTAGCAGGAGACTGAAGAAGTCCGATAATTTCACCGATAAGCTCTTCCTTGCTCTTGATATTCGTCAAGAATTCAAGGTTGTTATCACCGATAAAAATAGCTTCTTCAACAAAAGCTCCCTTCAAACGAGGAATTTCATTCTTTTTACGGAAATCTTTGATAAGCTTTGCAGGTGCATTACCCACTTCAGCAAAGAAGATAGCTGTAGGTCCTGCCAACACTCCTTTTAAATCAGAGTAATCGACACCTTCAACTCTTTCCATTGCTTTCTCAAGCAACGTGTTTTTTACAACACGCATCTCGATATTTGCCTGAAAACATTTTCTTCGCAAAGCGTTAATACTTTCAACAGTTAAACCTGAAGTATCCGCAAGGTAAAAAACGCCTGCCTGTGATAAGTCTGCTGTTAGCTCCTCAATATACTGTGCTTTTTCTTCTCTTGTCATCTTTACAATTTTTTAAGCTACAACTGATTTTGGATCTATCTGGATACTTGGACTCATAGTAGAGCTTAAGTGAATGCTCTTGATATAAGTACCTTTCGCCGCAGCAGGTTTCATCTTAATAAGCGTTTGCAAAATTTCTCTTGCATTGTCACGGATTTTATCTCCTTCAAAGCTTACTTTAGCAATACCTGAATGGATATTACCGTATTTGTCTACTTTGAAATCAATCTTTCCAGCTTTCACTTCCTGAACCGCTTTACCAATCTCCATAGTTACCGTTCCTGTTTTTGGGTTTGGCATAAGACCACGTGGACCTAAAACACGTCCAAGTGCTCCAACTTTTCCCATAACAGAAGGCATTGTGATAATCACATCAACATCAGTCCAACCTTGTTTGATTTTGTCGATATACTCGTCCAAACCAACATAATCAGCACCAGCTGCTTTTGCTTCTTCTTCTTTATCAGGAGTACATAGTACAAGTACCTGTACATCTTTTCCTGTTCCATGAGGAAGAGCAACTGTTCCGCGAATCATTTGGTTGGCTTTACGTGGATCAACTCCAAGGCGCACACTGATATCAACCGAAGCATCGAATTTAGTCGTAGTGATTTCCTTCACTAAATTACATGCCTCGTCAAGTGAGTACGCTTTATCCAAGTCATATTTGGCAAGGATTTCTTTTCTTTTCTTAGCTATACGTCCCATAATTCAACAGTAATTTAGTTTTGACCAGGAAAATCACCTTTAACAGTAATTCCCATACTTCTTGCAGTACCCGCAACCATACGCATTGCTGATTCAATTGTAAAACAATTCAAATCAGCCATTTTATCTTCAGCAATAGGACGAATCTGATCCCAGGTAAGCGATGCTACCTTAGAACGGTTTGGCTCTGATGAACCTTTTTTAATTTTCGCCACTTCCAATAACTGAACTGCTGCCGGAGGGGTTTTAATGATGAAATCAAAGGATTTATCACTGTAAACAGTAATAACAACAGGCAATACCTTCCCTGGTTTATCCTGAGTTCTAGCATTAAACTGCTTACAGAACTCCATGATATTCACACCTTTCGCACCCAGAGCGGGTCCTACAGGAGGAGAAGGATTGGCTGCACCACCTTTGACCTGCAATTTGATCAATGCTGCTACTTCTTTAGCCATTTGTTTTTATTTTATGTAGTCATAACGTGTGTACAACAGGAAGCATTCAAGGATGTTGTACAATCACTGCTACGGTTAATACAAGTTTAACCTTCTTTCTCAACCTGCATATAGTTGAGCTCCAAAGGTGTTTTTCGGCCAAATATTTTGACCATTACTTTCAATTTCTTTTTCTCTTCGTTGATTTCTTCTATGATACCATTAAAGTTATTAAACGGCCCGTCAATAACCTTAACAGATTCCCCGACAACGAAAGGAATATTCATTTCTTCTTCCGTTTCTGCCAGTTCATCAACCTTACCTAAAATTCGGAAAACTTCGGATTGACGCATTGGCATTGGATCTCCACCTTTTTCGGCTCCCAGAAAACCAATTACATTTGGTATGTTCTTAACCACGTGAGGCACCTCTCCTACAAGAGCTGCTTCAATCAGAACATATCCCGGAAGATACGCTTTCTCTTTACTTATCTTTTTCCCGTTACGGATCTGAAATACTTTTTCAGTAGGAATCAATACCTGAGAAACGTAATCATTTAGCCCCAAACGTGAAATTTCAAGATCAAGATATTCCTTAACCTTTTTTTCTTTTCCACTAACGGCTCTGACCACATACCATCTTTTCTTTATTTCTCCCATTCTATTGATGCCTATTTAAACATATTGTAAAAACTACCTAACAAGCCTTTCCAGAACGTATTTGGATCAGCTACATCATGTGCACCAAAAACATAATCCATTAGAGCGATAGCTAAAGCAAACAGAACGGAAGCAACAACTACAAGGATTGTACTACTTTGTAGTTCTTTCCATGTTGGCCATGTTACTTTGTGAACCATTTCGTTCACCGTTTCTGCAATATATTCTTTAAAATTTGCCACTTTTTTAAGTTTTGCACGGGCGGTAGGATTCGAACCCACGACCAATGGTTTTGGAGACCACTACTCTACCAGCTGAGCTACGCCCGTAAACAAAGGGAGACAAAAGCCTCCCTTTTTATGATATCGCTTATATTATGCAATAATCTCAGTTACCTGACCAGCACCTACAGTTCTACCACCCTCACGGATTGCAAAACGAAGTCCTTTATCCATCGCTACAGGTACAATCAATTTAACTGTAATTGTAACGTTGTCACCAGGCATTACCATTTCACGTCCTTCTTCAAGGATGATTTCTCCTGTCACGTCAGTTGTACGGAAGTAAAACTGAGGACGGTACTTATTGTGGAATGGAGTGTGACGACCACCTTCTTCTTTCTTCAATACATAGATCTCAGCTTTGAAATCTGTGTGAGGAGTGATTGATCCTGGCTTAGCAATAACCATCCCACGACGGATATCAGCTTTGTCAATACCTCTCAAAAGAAGACCTACGTTATCTCCAGCTTCACCACGGTCAAGAATCTTACGGAACATCTCAACTCCAGTTACAACTGATTTCATTTTCTCGTCACCCATACCAAGGATTTCAACCTCTTCACCAGAGTTAATAACTCCTGTTTCGATACGTCCTGTAGCAACTGTACCACGACCTGTGATTGAGAATACGTCCTCAACTGGCATCAAGAATGGCTTATCTACATCACGTGGAGGAAGTTCGATGTAGCTATCCACAGCATCCATCAATTCTTCAACTGTTTTCACCCACTTATCTTCACCGTTCAATGCTCCAAGAGCAGAACCTTGAATAACAGGAGCGTTATCACCGTCATATCCGTAGAAAGACAACAATTCACGAACCTCCATATCAACAAGCTCTAAAAGCTCTGGATCATCCACCATATCAACTTTATTCAAGAAAGTTACGATACGAGGAACTCCAACCTGACGACCTAGAAGGATGTGCTCACGTGTTTGAGGCATTGGACCATCTGTAGCAGCAACTACAAGGATAGCTCCATCCATCTGAGCAGCACCAGTAACCATGTTTTTCACGTAATCGGCGTGACCAGGACAGTCAACGTGCGCATAGTGACGATTAGCTGTTTCGTACTCAACGTGAGAAGTGTTAATTGTAATACCACGCTCTTTTTCCTCTGGCGCGTTGTCAATTGATGAGAAATCTCTCATCTGTGCAAGACCTTTATTAGCCAATACTGTTGAAATCGCAGCTGTCAATGTAGTCTTTCCGTGGTCAACGTGACCGATTGTTCCAATGTTTACGTGTGGTTTGGAACGATCAAATGTTTCCTTAGCCATTGTTACCTAGGTTTTTTATTTATTACTTATTAAAAAAAATACAAATCTAACCTCAACAAACACCAAAATTCACCCTTTCGAGTGAGTTTCCCCGTCTGCAGAGCCAATGACGGGATTTGAACCCGTGACCTCTTCCTTACCAAGGAAGCACTCTACCCCTGAGCTACATCGGCAAATTCAGGTATTGAAAATTAAGAGCGGGAGACGAGATTCGAACTCGCGACCCTCAGCTTGGAAGGCTGACGCTCTACCAACTGAGCTACTCCCGCCTAACTTGCAATACTGGGTTGTGGGGGGAGCAGGATTCGAACCTGCGAAGGTGTACACCAACAGATTTACAGTCTGTCCTCGTTGGCCGCTTGAGTATCCCCCCAACACAATAAAATAAATGAGCCGATAGAGGGATTCGAACCCACGACCTGCTGATTACAAATCAGCTGCTCTGGCCAACTGAGCTATATCGGCTTGTCTTTTAAAGAACGTTGTCCCGTTTGGGTTTGCAAATGTAGGAAAAAAAAGTAATCCGCAAACAGTTTCAGAAAAAAAATATGAAAAAAAATTAAAATGGGGGAGACTCTAATGCCTCCCCCATTCATTAATAAGCTGACTAACAACCTATTTCATATCTTTCTTTCCTTTATATTTTTTTACCTGTCTTCTCAACGCTTCTATGGCCTGATCGGCTGCTTCCTCAAAACTTTTTGCCTGTTTCTTGGCAAAAAGCTCCTTCCCGGGGAGTAAAACACGAACCTCCGCAATCTTATTTGACTTCTCTGCGGACTTATCCAATCGCAAAAATACCTCACTGGAAACAATGTTGCCGAAAAACAACCGCAACTTATTGACCTTTGAATTTACAAAATCTACCAGTTTTACATCTGCTGTAAAATGTACGGAATGAACTTTTGTATCCATAATCATTCTTTTTTGTGCCCACGCGGATGGGCTGATTTGTAAATCTCGTTAATTCTCGCAAACGAGTTGTGCGTGTAAACCTGTGTCGCAGCCAGATTAGCATGTCCCAAAATCTCTCTTAACACTTCAATATCCACCCCTTCGTTTAGCAGGTGCGTTGCAAATGTGTGTCGCAGTACATGCGGACTCTGCTTCTGCAAACTGGTTACTTTAGAAAGGTACTTATTAATTTTTCTATAAACAAATTTCGGATACATTTTAACGCCCTTATCTGTCACAAAAAGATAGTCTGAAAAGAACTCTTCTTTCCGCTTCATTTGCATGAATTTCTCCAGATCATTAAAAAGTTCCGGAGAGATGCTGATAATTCTCTCTTTATTACGTTTCCCCAACACTTTTATTCTCCCCGGATTAACATCTTTTTCTTTCAGTTCAATACATTCCGAAAGACGAATTCCCGTCTGGTAAAATATTTCCAACAGCAATCGGTCTCTTTCCCCAAAAAAGTCTTTTGAAAACAAAGGTTCAGTTCGCTCCAAAGTCAATTCACTCGTACGAATAAATTCCGGAAGTCTTTTTTCTGACCTGGGTCCCTTCATCTTCAACATAGGATTAACGGTCACAACCCCTTCAGCAGAAGCCCAACGAAAAAAAGTTCGCAGAGAAGATAATTTCCTGTTAACACTTCGATTTGAGATCCCCTGATCAAGCAACAACACCATCCACCCCCTGATCAATTGATAGCTAACTTCCGACAGTTGCCTGGTGTTTGTTTCCGAAAGTTCTGCAAACTCATAGAAATCACCAATGTCTTTCATATAAGCCGTCACCGTATGCTCTGCATACCGTTTCTCTTTCCTTAAATAATCTTCAAAATGTTCTAACATAAAAAAAGGGGACTATATATAGTCCCCTAACGTATATTTTCTAAAAAAGTTTCCGCTACTAGATCTCTTCCGAACGTAAACGCTGCTTATATGCAGCACGAATCTTTTCCTGACGATTCTCAACGGATGGTTTTGTGAACTGCTGACGATCTCTCAATTGACGCATCACATTCGTTTTTTCAAACTTCTTCTTATATCTTTTGAGAGCTCTCTCGATGTTCTCTCCTTCTTTTACAGGAATAATTAACATATCTAAAAATTCAATTAATTTCAAAAATGGTGTGCAAATATAAACATTATTTTTTATCAACAATACTTATTTCAAAATTTCTCTGGAAATTACCAGTTTTTGGATTTCGGAAGTCCCTTCACCAATTGTACAAAGTTTAGCATCACGATAAAACTTCTCTGCCGGGAACTCTTTCGTATACCCATATCCTCCGAATATCTGAACTGCTTCATTGGCTACACGACACGCTACTTCAGAAGCATAATACTTAGCGATAGCTGACTCTTTCGTCATCGGTTGCTTCTTATTTTTCAGCTCAGCTGCTTTGTGTAACAACAACTCCGAAGCATCAATTTCAGTAATCATATCCGCCAGTTTGAAACCTATCGCCTGGAATTTTGAAATTGATTTTCCAAACTGCTCTCTTTCTTTTGAATATTGCAATGCTGATTCGTATGCTCCTTTGGCAATACCTAATGCTAGTGCTCCAATGGAAATTCGTCCTCCGTCAAGAATTTGCATAGCCTGGATAAAACCTTCTCCTTCTTTTCCAATAAGATTTCCGGCCGGGATGCGGCAATTTTCAAAAATCAACTCCGTTGTTTCCGAAGCTCTCATCCCAAGTTTATTTTCTTTCTTCCCAGCTGAAAAACCAGGGGTACCTCTCTCAACAATAAAAGCTGACATACCGCGAGAATCTCCTTTTTCGCCTGTTCTTGCAATAACAACCGCTACATTACCTGATTTACCATGTGTAATGAAGTTTTTAGAACCGTTCAATACCCACTCATCACCTTCACGTACAGCTGTTGTATTCATTCCACCTGCATCCGAACCAGTACCCGTTTCCGTCAACCCCCATGCTCCAATCCATTCTCCTGAAGCCAATTTAGGGAGGTACTTTTTCTTTTGCTCTTCAGAAGCATGGTAATATATGTGACCTGTACATAACGAATTATGAGCTGCTACAGATAATCCTATTGATCCACATACTTTTGCAATTTCAGAAATTACTGTAATATACTCGTGGTATCCAAATCCTGATCCTCCGTATTCCTCAGGGATAAAAACTCCCATCAGTCCCAGTTCTCCCAATTTTTTAAACACTTCTACCGGGAACTCCTGAGTTTCGTCCCATTCCATAAAGTGCGGGCGTATTTCTTTTTCAGCGAAATTCCTTACCATATCAGCTATCATACGCTGATTTTCATTTGAAAGAAAATCCATAATTTACTGCAGTTTAAAGATTATATTTAACAATTAATAGCGCACTAAAGTAAGAATATTTTCTGTAAACGGCAGTAGTTTTTCTCTTCCCTCTAAAAATTCGAGCTCAACTAGAAACGAAAATCCTGCTACTGTTGCTCCACAGTTATTCACCAACTGACCTGCTGCCGAAGCTGAACCTCCTGTAGCCAATAAATCATCATGGATCAAAACCGTGTCATTTTCATTAACTGCATCAATATGCATCTCAATTTCAGCCTGTCCGTATTCAAGCGCGTATGCATGACTCACCTTGTGATATGGTAGTTTCCCTTTCTTTCTTATCAGTACAAAAGGGAGTCCGAGTTCCATAGCCAGAGGATAGCCAAATAAAAAGCCTCGACTCTCTATCCCTGCAATCTTGGTTATTCCTAAATCTGAAACACTTTGTTTTAGCTCTTCCAGTACTTCTTTCGATAGTACAGGGTTCATCATTATAGGGGTAATATCTTTAAAGATTATTCCCGGAACCGGAAAATCGGGAACATCCCTGATTTCACTCTTCAATTTTTCTTCAAGTATCATGGCGCAAAGTTAAAATACGGTTCTATTTTTCGTATAAAATCATCTTCAAAAGCTTTTATTTTCTCCAAATCAGTTTTGGATCCATAAGCACCATGCTGTTCCCGGTACTTGACAATGAGTTGAGCACTTTTGTAATCAATGTACGGATGCTTTCGCAGCGAGTCCAATGAAATTGTATTTATCGGAATAACCCTGAGTTCTTTTGGACGAACTTCCAGGCGGGGGATACTATTCAAGTAGGTCTCATCAGGTAGTCCGTATACTTCTTTTAATTGGGAAATAGAATAAAAACCACCTAATGCTTCCCTATACTTTGTAATCCGTAAGGATAGTGTCGGTCCGATTCCTTTTAGGGATTGCAATTCTTCAGCTGTTACTGTATTCAAATCATAGACGGGCAAATCGGCTTTCTTTCGATTAAATTGAAGAAAGGGTTCCCATTCTGTGACTTTCTGGGAATCGAGAACAAATGCATTATACAAATTTTCGATGTCAGTAAAACCTCCTAATCTTTCCTTATAGTTCAGTAGTACTTCACTTTGTTTTTCAGACAATCCCAATTGCTGCCAATTTTCTTTTGACAGTGTATCCGGATCAAAAGGATGAAGTTGATATACGGTTTTCGTCTTACTCTTTTTAGTAACCACGCCTCCTGATTTCTGCTGTTTTTCAGACTGAGTAACAGCAGTCTGAACTTCTCTTTGTATTGAATCCTGATACTCAGAGATGACAAACATTAGTGGTGACCTATTTTGATAAAGCCAACGGGGAATGATAACCACCAGAATCATCACCACAAAGATAACCAGAACACCTCTTTTTTCTTTTGTGGTAAATTTCAACCTGGTATGTTTATCATTATTCACATCATTTGAATTTTTGAATCACTCCTGTTTTCACCCTGTTCATGTAATCGGAAAGATCCCTACGGACTTCTCCTGATAAAAGAACCAGGCCAAGGATATTAGGAAAAGCCATTCCCAGAATCATCATGTCTGAAAAATCAAGAACACTTCCCAGCCCGATTGAACTTCCCAGAATTACGAATCCAAGGAAAATAACTTTATATAAATTTTCCATTTTGCGGGTATTCCCGAACAAATACGTCCACGCCTTCAATCCATAGTACGACCATGAAATCATTGTTGAAAAGGCAAATAATACTGCTGCAAATGCCAACACATAAATCGCCCATGGTCCCAGTCCGGTAGCAAAAGCATTTGTTGTCAGTTCCGCACCTTCAAATCCCTGAGGATCTCGTGCAAACCCGGTAAAAATTAATACAAGTGCAGTCATGGTACACACAACTACCGTATCAATAAACGGTTCCAGCAAAGCTACAATTCCTTCACTAACGTGTTCTTCTGTCTTAGCTGCCGAGTGCGCAATTGATGCAGACCCTACTCCGGCTTCGTTGGAGAATGCTGCACGTTGGAAACCTACAATCAACACTCCTATCACTCCTCCCCGTATCGAGGCAGCATTAAAGGCTCCGTCGACAATTTGTCCAAATGCATCCCCTACTTCTGTAATATTCATGAAAATAATAATCAATGCGCTCAACACATACACTCCCACCATCACCGGAACAACTTTATCTGTTACCCGTGCAATTGATTTGATTCCCCCGATAATAACGATCCCCACAAAGAATGCCATCAGGATTCCAAAATAAACCCCGTATTCTTTCATCCATTCCAAACCGGGAACTCCACTCGCCTGGGCAAAAGCCTGATTTGCCTGGAACATATTACCTCCTCCAAAGGAAGCACCGATACAAAGAATAGCAAAAACAAAAGCCAGAACTTTACCCAGACCTTTCATATTTCGCTTTTCCAATCCACGGGATAAGTAGTACATCGGACCACCTGATACAACACCATTCTCGTCCAATGTTCTGTATTTTACACCTAATGTACATTCTATAAACTTGGAAGCCATTCCTAATAATCCGGCTACGATCATCCAAAAGGTTGCTCCTGCACCTCCTAAAGAGATTGCAACTGCCACCCCCGCAATATTCCCTAATCCTACCGTACCACTTAAGGCAGTTACCAAAGCCTGAAAATGGGATACTTCCCCTTTATCATCCGGATTATCGTATGATCCCTTCACCAACTGCAAAGCATGCGGAATTCCTCTGAAGTTAATTAACTTCATTCTTATAGTGAAAAACAGCGCTCCCAGAACTAACCAAACAACAATCAGTGGAACTCCCGTTGTTTTCGTTGTATGATTAGGATTTAAAAATAATCGCTCTTCATCGTAGCGAACATACGCCAGTTTCCGGGGCAATTTGTTATTCATTCTTCCCAGAACAAACAAATCATCTCCCGGTTGTACCATTTGATGCAGAACTCCCTCACCAACGGAATACAAGTATATAAGACTTGTATCTCGTATAATCTCTGCTATAGGTTGCTCATGTTTTACACGAGCCCCGTCTTCGACCAACCATTTTTTCAGAGAAAAATCAATCTCCTGATCAAAAAACGGAGTTTGCAAAATCATTGAGTCAACCATAACCTTCTGGCTATATATTGGCTTAAAAAACAATTCTTCAGCAACAAAATCAACAATAGGTTTCATTATTGATTCCATCCTTTCCATCGTACTCGTAATGGGTATTTTGGTTTCAAGATACAGGGAATCATTATTTTGATCAACGACAGTGACATGAACATCACTTCCTTCCATCACATCGGTCAGTTCATCCTGATAAATAGAAGCACTTTCACTATTCCAGTAATACCTGTACGGACCCTCACCAGAATGTATATCTACTTTAACATGTGCATTGGTTATCGCCCCCGAAGAGTCTGTTACAATAAGCTCCCCCTCTAGTTGAGCATTAGAAAATAATGAAAAAACAAAAACTGAAAAGACTAGTAAAACTAACTTCATGAACTATTTTTAAGGATTCTATCAGCAATAACAAGTTCGTAAATATAAAAAAACTTAATTACTTGATTAAAAGGAGTAATGATGTTTATTCCTTTTAGGATAATTCTTCCTTTAAAAGGTCAAGTGTTTTTTCAAATGATTCGGGATTATATCCCAATAAGCGCTGTGCTTTTTGAATTGAAAATCCTGTTTTCGGAGGGCGTTTTGCCGGTTGGTTAAGTCCTGAAGAAGAAATCGGATGCACATTTGTATCTTCCCAATCAAAATGACGGGCTATTCTTTTCACCCAGTCAAATACGGACATCGTATCTTTTCCTGAGATGTGAAAAATTCCCTTTTCGCCCTGCCGGACGATTAACCAACATCCTTTTGCAAGATCATCGGCCCAGGTAAGCGCACGATACTGGTCATTCACTATATTCATTTCTCCCCCCTGAGGTAAAGTAGCCATTGCCCATAGCACAAGATTGGATCGGGATAAGTTGCTTCCTGTCCCATACACCAAAATGGTTCTTACAATCGACCAGTTATCAGATGAAGGATCACTGATCAGAATTTGTTCCGCTTTTAATTTGGAAGCTCCGTAGTAGCTTATCGGATTAGCCGGGTCTTCTTCAGAATAATTTCCTTCCTCGCCATCAAAAATAAAATCGGTGGACAGCAATTGAAAGTGGCAATCTATTTTTTTTGCTGTGTTCCATAGAAATTTTACAGCCTCAACATTCAGGCGATCACACCCTTCCCGATCACTTTCGCACTGATCCACATTGGTCATTGCAGCTGTATGAATGATTACTGTCGGACGAACTTCCATCACTACCTGAAGTACTTCCTGTTCATTGGTAACATCCAGTGGAAGAAACTTTTCTGACGGACAGTTTTCATTTCTATTCGCACCTTTACTTGTCGCCACAAAGTCAACACCTTTTTGCAGAAAAAGTTTAACCAGTTTCTGTCCTAGCAATCCGTTAGCACCTGTAATGACTACTTTTTGTTTCATGATTTTTGTAAGCTTCTTTCAAGTCCCTCAATCTGTGCCTGACCTCCTAATAAAAACAATCGCGTGTCTGCTTCCAACAATATATCACCTTCCGGATTTACTATATAATTTCCTCCTGCTGTCTTAATTCCTATCAACTGACAATTAGAAATACTCTCTCTGTTTACTTCTTTTACTTTTTTCCCTACAAATACCTGCGAGAGTTCAGCGGCAAGAATAGACTTCACATTAATTCCCTGGTTTCCTTCATACCTGATGACATCCAGAAATTCCATTAAATCCGGATTTGTCACCAACGCTGCCATCTGATTCCCTCCAACCGTATCAGGCATAATTACATTTGTGGCTCCTGCAAACTTCAGTTTTGATACCGCATCATGTCTCGAAGCTCTGGCTATCACACAAAGGTTTTTGTTGAGTTCTCTTGCACTCAATACAACATACAGATTATCAGAATCACTCGGTAAGCAGGTAATTAATGCTCTTGCTTTATCAATCCCTGCCATGCTCAGAATTTCTTCGCGTGAAGCATCCCCCGGAATAAACAAAGCCTCCTTGTCCTTAAACCCCTCCTCTAGCTCCTGATTTCTATCAATTATAACATGAGGAATATGGTTCATTTCCAGGTCAAGTGCAGCTCCTTTGCCGACTCTTCCGTAACCGCAGATAATCACATGATTATTCATCTTCGTTAGCTGTTTTCGTAAATTCTTAGCCCTGACTTCTTTTACAAAGTTACCTTCTGCAATATGTGATGTCACCAGAGCAACTGCGTAAGCGAATGCCGTAATACTAGAAATAATAAGAAATATAGTGAAAATTCTTCCTTCAACTGAAAGTGGGGTGACTTCTCCAAAACCCACTGTGGAGACAGTGATGACGGTCATGTAAAGAGCATCAAGCAAAGTAAGTTCTTCCAAAATCATAAACCCTAATACACCTGTAACCAGTAGTGCTATAATCGTCAGGAATGCCAGATAAACTTTTCGAAATGTTCTTACTTTCAACATATCAAAGTTCCCAAATGGTAGGTTTTTTCTTCTTAAACCCCAACAAGTGCTTATTCTCCAATATAAAAGCCATGGGTAGATAAATTAATAAGGTTGATCCCAAAGTTGCAAATGTGCTATAAATAAAAAACAGTCGTACCTTATGTGTTTTGATACCAAACTTTCTTGCCCACCAGGTACTAACCCCAAAGGATCTCATCTCAAAAAAGAACAATATCTTTTGAATTAATCTCATCCACTCATCAGTTTCTTTCCTCTACTACAGAGGGTACACCTTTTACTACTGCAATAATACGAATTTAACTCCAAAATTGCTTGTGTATCAGCTGCTGTTTTAGAGTGTATTCCCATTCCTCTATATAAATCAATGATTCTATTTTTTTCCGGTCTCCAATCTTCCAGATAAGTAAAAGAAAAATCTATCCAACTCTCATCTCCTGACTTTAGCCCTACCAGATAGGCAAAAGGAATCAATGCATTTATTGCAATAGTACTAATAAGGAAATCCGAATATCCCCGCTTTTCTTTCAATTCCTGCAAAAAAACATGCCCCCTTTCACTGTAGATTTGGGGTGTCGTTACCGCAGTAAGAAGTATTAGAGATCTTCTATCCTTCATCAATTCAATCAATTGTACTATTCGATTTCTGGGTTGATTTAGAGGACGAACTGCTTTTGTATTCCATTGCTCCGACACCAATGTTTTCGTCGTGTAGGACGCTACTTTCCTTTCTACGATCTCATCCACTTCTTCTGTTTCGAAAAGACCAGATATCTTTTTCAGATAGAATTCAATATATTCCGGCTTATTCATCCAGCGATCTAACAAATTCCAATCTACGATCCCGGCTAGAGTTGCAAAGGCATCTTTATTCTTCTTGTTTCCGACAGCAACAAAAATCAATCGTTGTAGAATTTCTTTATACGATTTAGTCTTAAAATCAGAGTCGCTTGTTTTCCTAAATAAACGTTCATTTAACAAGCGATCCCGCATAAATTGAAATTCTTCATCAAAGCCTGACGAATCATACATTGAACAGGGAATCTTACCTGACGCCCCCTGTAAATCCTTATATCTCTTGATAATTCCCGGGTGCAGATACTTATTTACTTCCAGACAGGGAATTTCTTCTTCTACTGGATTACACACTGGTTTATCCTCTTCCAGTACAACATGTAGAATTACATTATTATACCTTCTGTCATGATGATGATTATGCCGGAACCAATCTGAGGATTTTATATGTATCTCTACACTTCCAACCCACAGAACATTATCTATTCTGATCTTTGCCTGTAAAAAATCTGGACCATTATCTTTATTCAATATCCCCACAGAAAGAATATCCAAACTCTTTCCATCTGTTGTTTTTTCTCCGTTCTTGGGTATTAAATGAGACTTCCAAAGGAAGTGTAACAAGTCTTCTTTTATCATTTCAGGTCAGTTAGGTGAATTATAAAGTTATAAAAAATACTTTACTTCACCTACACCCTTTTCCTACAAATAAGGTTGCACACCCCTCCATCAAGCGGTTTACGCTGCAAGACTTTTTTTCGATCCTAATTTATAGCCCAGGTATGCCATAGGAATATACGCTAATACAAGATCCGTAATACTAAACCAAAGAGGTGACGGCAACATAATTACAGCAGCTATTCCTCCAGCAAGAGAAGCAAAACCGATAACCATCGCTAACGAAAGTTTTCGCGTAGCTGCAATCATTGCAGTCAAAAGAGCACCAACAAAAGTCCCCAAAGCATGAGCTAAAAACGGCATCAAAAAATGTTTAAACTCGAACTCAAGCATAGCCGTTTTCAATCCTTCCATTGTACTAACATCAGTACCTTCCGGAGGAGCAACAATCAGATGACTAAATGTAATGATTGTCATATTTACTACTCCTCCAATAAGTAATCCCAAAACAATAGAAAGGATATTTCTGATTCCCTTATTCATAATTATACTCTTTTATCGGGGCTAAATATACAAAAAAGCTTTGATCACAAAATAAAAAAGGGCAGCCAATTGGCTGCCCTTCAAAAGGAATAAGAAGTATCTATTGTTTAATAAACTTTGCTGACTCCACTCTGTCACCCGCTCTCATACGAATGATATAAGTTCCGTTAGCAAGTTCATTTACGCCAAACTGAACATTATGCTTACCTGCAATCATATCTGATTTGGTAATTCTCTTCATAAGACGACCTGAAATTGAATACACATCAATATATACATCTTGTTTACTATTCAATTCGAAAGAAATTGTACCGTTCATATTCATTGGATTCGGGTACACATTAATCGTCGATTTATGCGCCTCTGGTCCTTTGAAGTAATCTGCGTCATCCGGTAAGCTCAAAACTGTTTCCGAAGCGAACATTCCACGACCAAATGTAGAAATATAGATCTCACCCGGACGGAAACATCCTTCCTGACCTTCTCTCCAGTTCTGCTTGATTCGTGTTACTGGAACCTCTCCAAAACCTTCGGAAGAATAGGTCCATGACGAACCTCCATTATCCGTAAACCAAAGGCCGAAGTCTGTTCCAACCAAAATAAGGTTCTCATCAGCGCGATCTACTAACACATCATAACATACAACATTGCTAGATAAGTTTCCTGAAATATTTACAAAAGAACCTGTCCCTGTTGCAGTTCCATCAATATCAGCAGTTGTAGATTCGAACACTCGTCCTCCTCCTGTTCCTGAACGCGCAATAATAACGTGCCCCGGATCTCTTGGATCTACTGATAATCCGGCAACAGAACCGTTGAAAATTCTTGTAGCTGTAATTGCAGGTGCTCCCCCACCTTTTCTAAGGTCTGTTCTGTCAAGGAAATCTTCTTCTGTCGAATACACATCTCTTAACCCGTCTATACGGAATACACCTGACGATGTAGCCACATACATGTGCTCAAGGTTTGCTGAGAACTCAATTTCTCCAACGTTCCCCATCGAACCTATTCCTGTAACTACCTGAGACCATTTTGGATTTGACGAAGCCAAACGCAATGCATCTCGGGTTGCGTACAACTCACCACCGTTTCTAGAAGTATATGTTACAAAAATTGACTGGAAAGGATCCTGTACATGCAATGTATCCCAGGAAACAGCTAACTCAAACTGAGATTCTTCCATGTCGATGATCTTACCTGTTACAGGGTGCTGACCAAAATAACGATCGTATGGCTGAACACTCTCTACAACTATTGTGTCATTTGAAGGTGCTCCAAAATCAACAAGAAGTGAATCTCCGATTACAGGAGGAACATTACCTGAAGCTGTTGGGAACGGAATATAATCCAAATCATAAAGTGGATAGATTGCACCGCTAATGGCATCTGTAATTTTATAATCGGTCATGGTAAGACTCGGTTCAAAATATACCGTATCATCAAAATAAACATCGTTTGGAAGCGTATACCGGATAGTATCTCCTGTTGCCAAACTAGGAACTTTGATCTCCGTCCCTGCAGTATAGTTAGCTCTTGGGAAGAAAAGTACTGAATCTTTCGAGTTCGGATCGAGGAACTCACCTAATGATAACATTGTTCTGAACGGGAAATTAGAGTTTCCTATTCCCGGAGTACCATACCCAACATAATCAGGAATAAACTGTGTAAATGACTGCCCCATATCTCCTGATCTTCTTACTTGTCCGTAATAAACAGATCCGAACATCACTCTTGGGTTATAGAAAGAAATTGCAGCATCAAATCCATCACCTCCCAAAGCCTCACGGAACTCCATTGGGTAAGCATTATTTTTACTATTATAGATAGTACCGTTATCCTGTGTTCCTCCTAAAAGGCGACCACTACCATCGTGCGCCAAAGAATAGAACTGAACTGTATTATATCCTCTGTTTGAAGGATAGAATGTAGCTCCTAAATCATCAGAAATACCGATACCTCCATCATTTCCTATATACATTCTGTTTTGAGAATCGAAAACGATATCGTGGTTATCAGCGTGCACATAGCTTGGTGACCATTCTGCCGCAAACCATAAGGAAAGTTGTTGCCAACCTCCTGTCACAGGTGCACTTGTAGCAAGTTGCCACTCATACAGGTCTACTCCACCAAGGATCAAACGATCATAATCTGTCGGATCTGTTTTTACAACACTGTTATAAATTCCCTGACCAGTTCCGTAGAAATTCACCTGAGAAGACTCATCGTTCGTTCCCGGTGCAATTTGCGACCAGTTTCTACCACTATCCGATGAACGGAAAACTCCTCCTGTATATGCGTTTGTTCCAGCTGCATAACAAATGTATTCTCCGTTTACTCGCTGAGGAGAAATCGTGAATTCAAAACGAGAACCTGACCCTGAAGGAATTGTTGCTCCTGAAACACTTCCTGAAACCTGTGTAAAGTTCTGACCACCATCTGTAGATACCATTACTCTTGCTCCGGTACTGTAAAATGCAATGATAACCTGTCCATCTTTTGACATTTCTACTTCTGAACAGCTACCGTTCGGTAAGCCCTGAGCTGCACCTAGACTGGTAACACTCGCATCACCGATTGTCCACTTCTGTAGTCCCTGACCAGGTCCACAAAAGAAGATTGTATTATTATTCCCTGAAGAAACCAATTCTCCGATATTTGCACTTGAAGTTCCGGGAACCTGTGTCCATCCTGAAGAACCTGTTGTTTTGTACCATACTCCTCGTCCTCCTACGAATGACGATTCCGAGAAATCACGTGAATCTCCCGTTCCTACAAATACAGTTCCGTTTGCTGTTTGACACATTGAAGTAATAAACATAAATGCATCCCAGTCGGTAACCCGATGCCAACGACTTCCTTTGTTGAATGTTTCAAAAAGTCCTCCGGACACCGATGCTGCGTACAAGTGATTTTCGTCCTGCTGATCTACAAGGATCGCACGAGTTCGTCCCCCTACATTTTCAGGTCCCTGTTCGTTCCAGTCGAACCCTGAAACTTTTGGCTGAAATGAGGCAGTCATTCTTGCCTCTCTTAGACCTTGCTGAAACTGCTCAGTCGTCATCATTTCACCCGTTTCGGAGTTTATGTGATGTTCTTTCCACCACTGATTAAATCCATCAATTTTCTTACTCTCTGATGCAGCAGTAAGGGAGACCGATTCATAGCCGGAATCCTCAGTTTTTAAACCTGAGACCATTACTCCGGCAACAGCCACCGCAGCAAGAGAAACGGTACCCAAAATCAACTTGTTTCGCTTCATAACTTCGTTATTTCCTTTTTATAATTCTTAAAGCAGGTGCCAATTTAGTAATTATTTTTTACACGAATTACTAAACTCAACCGTGTTTTTCACTTCTTGACTAAGTAAAATTACAAAAAAACACTTCCAGCTTAAAACTAAGCACTGCAAAAATACGGTTATCTTATACTAGTCTAAATCAAAAATATGCTTTTCAGCATGATAAGAAGACCTTACAAGAGGACCACTCTCTACGTACCGGAACCCCATTTTCAGCCCCACTTCTTTATATTCTGCAAACCGCTCTGGGGTAATAAATTCCGCAACAGGTAGATGCTTTGGTGTTGGTTGTAAGTACTGCCCCAACGTCAGGATGTCAACTCCAACACTTCTGAGATCCTCCATCGTTTCCAGGACTTCCTCATGCGTTTCTCCTAATCCCAGCATAACACCTGACTTTGTTCGCATTCCTCCTTTTTTCAAACGAAATAATACCTCAAGACTACGATCATATTTTGCCTGAATACGAACTTGTTTTGTCAGCCTTCGTACTGTTTCCAGATTATGAGAAACAATCTCAGGAGCCACATCAACTATATTTTGAAGGTTTTCCCATTTGCCCGCAAAATCGGGGATTAATGTTTCTAAAGTAGTTCCGGGAGATTGGTGCCTGATCGCCCGCACAGTCTGCGCCCAGATTTCCGAACCACCATCTTTTAAATCATCCCTGTCTACGGAGGTAAGAACAGCATGTTTAACCCCCATCAGTTTTACAGAATTAGCTACTCTTCCAGGCTCAAAAGGATCTGCTTCGAGCGGTTTCCCTGTCACCACTGCACAAAAGCCACATGAACGGGTACAGATGTTACCAAGGATCATAAATGTAGCTGTTCCTTCCCCCCAACACTCTCCCATGTTCGGGCAACTTCCCGACTCACATATTGTATGTAGTTTGTGTTCATCTACAATATTGCGAACATTCCGGTAACTCTCTCCGGTAGGAAGTTTTACCCTTAACCATTTCGGTTTCGCAATCTTTGTTCTTTTTGTTTCTTTTACTTCCATTACCTTTCTACATTAGTCGTTTTCCAAGCACAATATTTGCATATAATGCCGGATAAATAAACGTATTGGCTGAATTGTACATTATGGGGATTTTCTGAATATATACATCCAGCAACCCTCCTAATTCAACCCCCCAAATAAACTCTCTTTTAGCACTCAAATCAAAATAGAATCCAAACTTAGAAAACAGTCCTGCTGTAATCTTACTATCTCCCAAACCTTTAAACCAGTTACTTCTCCCAAAAATATTTTCCGGATGATGGTTTTCCGGATCATATCGCTCTTCTATAGTTATGAATTCGTTTATTTCCGAATCAAATTTTTTAACCTTCAAATACACAGGCTTCATTAACGTCAGCGAAATACCTACTCCCCAAATCAGATTAATTTCCACTCCCTGATGTCTTGTCTTTTCAAAAAGTACTCTTTTACCTCCGTAGAATGGTCGGATAGCAACAACAGAATTCATTTTTCCGTAATAATAGCCTTTCGACTTATCAAATGACGAAGAGAAGGACTTTGTCTCCTTGGGGTGCCTGATATTTGTTATCCGGATACCAAAAGAGTGCTTATATCTGTAATTCTTTTGTTTATGATACTGTACCCCAATTCCCCAACCGTGCGTAGCAAACGTTATGCCTCCATACACTTCTCTCCTCATCAATCCCTCACCTTTATCATCTAATGGTAACTGACCGAAAGATAAAGCAGGTAATAAAATGAGAATAAAAAACACTATTTTTAGCGAACATTTCATCGTTTAATTTAACAAAGTTAACCAATAATAGTTTATCGTCATGAAGGCAACGGCAAAAGTAGTATACGAAGGAAATTTACGCACACAATGTACACATATACAATCAGGTTCTGTTATTCAGACTGATGCTCCTACAGATAATAATGGTAAGGGAGAAGCTTTCTCGCCTACAGACTTGTTAGCAACTTCTCTTATCACCTGCATGCAAACGATAGTGGGTGTATACTGCCAAAGTCACTCTATTCCTTTTTTACATTGCGAAGGTGCTGTAGAAAAAGTAATGTACTCAGACCCAAGACGAGTGGGCGAATTACATGTAAATCTTGATTTCAGCAAAAACAAGTGGGATGAAAAAACCCAAAAGAAGGTTCAAAAAGCAGCTGAAACCTGTCCCGTGGCTAAAAGTATACATCCGGACATCAAACTCACTTTTACTTATCTATTCTGATTATTCCGAACGCGCAATAACTTTTCGACACGCTGATTATCTGTTATCACCGTGTAATAATAGTCGCCGTCTGTTAATTGGACAGTATCCACTTTGAATTGATGACCGCCTGGTTGGCAAACTCCTTTATAAATGGAAATGAGTTTTTCTCCGGAAGGATTACTGATAAAAAACTCAACATCTTTATTTTTAAAGACTTCAAAATATAAAGTAATCTCTCCTGAAGCTGTATACTTTTCGTACGAAAGAAGCGTCACATAATTTTCCTTAGGAATATAATTACGACTCCATTTCCTAACCAGGTATCTATACCCGATATAGAATAATACTATCCCCAAAGAAGCATACAAAAAGTAAATGGAATATTGCATCCAGTCAATAGCTAATATCATAATGTAATTACTCCTTTAATTTCTGATGATTTTTCGTAAATTGTTATTACTTCTTCCGGTGAGCTCATCGTCTCTCTTATCGTAACAGAAGTATAGTTTCCATTAGAGGAAGGATGCATAACCATCTCATTCTCTCCACTAAATAAAGCTGAAACTCTGCTGATAATTTCCGGTTCGTTTGGCATAATAAATTTGAATAAGTATACCATTGGCCATTCCTCGTTTCTAAGCTTTTCCAACAACCCCTGAAACACGTTATTATTACTATTCTCGCTCATTCCAAATAATTCAGCAACAAAGTTAATCGTTTCAATTCGTTTTGAAGTATATCCGGCAGTTGATTCTTATTTCTACTCAATTCTTCTACTCTATCTCTGCCCTCCACCTGCTGTAACCCCGCAAGAAGAAGCATTGGATCACTTTCTTTGGAAACCAAAACACCTTCCGCTTCTTCTTTTGTGAAAATAGTAGCAAACTGTATGCAGAATTTCTTTTCCCAGTTCATCCATTCTTTTACAAGATGAACAATCTGTTCGCCGGATCCCGAGGACATAATCAGTAACTTATATTTATTTCTGATTTGCATCAACTGCGAATAATCCTTTCCCCACGCTCCAGTAAACTCCGTTTCATTCAATTTGTTTTCCAGAGACTCAAAAACTTCTAATTCACCATAAAGCAAGAGTGCTGCCTCATGCTTATTCGCTAAATCACTAACTTTCTTCAAAAATAATTTAGGAACTACAGGGCGTGTTGTCAGCTGCTTTTTTACCTCGAACAGAATCTCTTCATACATTTCCTGCGGATCAGTATCTTCCGGACAGTTAAATAAAATTTTGGCACGTTCCACATCCATATTCCAAAAGTAGGACTTAATTTGTATCGAGTGTCTGTACCATCTGTTTTTAATGTATATTTGATTTCATGGACGACAGAGGTATTCAGGAATTATGCCGACTAATCCGGTCGGGGAATCTACCGGGAGAGACAGCTCACAAAGATATGATTCCATTTCGTCCGCTCACTTCCGAATTATTACCCAAAGCTTCTGATTACAGAGAAAGTAGTGTCGCCATTCTTCTTTACAAGGAAAATCTTGTATGGAAATCGGTTCTCATTGAACGTCCGACTTATGAGGGCGTCCACTCCGGTCAAATTGCATTTCCGGGAGGGAAACGGGATTTGACAGATAAAAACCTTATCACCACAGCCCTGCGTGAAATGCATGAGGAAATCGGATTTCATGATACTGCTATTCACTTCATCGGTCAGCTCAGTCCTGTTTATATACCGGTAAGCAAGTTTCTTGTATATCCACATGTATTCATTACAGATGAACAGTACCCTGTTTTCACACCGGATGCCCGGGAAGTTCATGAAATCATTCCTTTTAATCTGGAAGAAATCATTGTTCCCGACAACCTCATATCTACCGCCGTCGAGGCTCAGGCAGGCATTCGAATAAAAAATGTTCCCGCTTTTTCTATTTCAGGAAAAATTGTCTGGGGAGCAACCTGCCTTATTGTAAACGAACTCAAGATGTGTATCGAAACCTCTGTCAGCTACTAGAATCGAATTCGTGCAAAACCAAACGCAGCAGAAATTGAATTGGCATCTTTCAGAAAGAAAACCAGAGCATCTCGTGATGCAAACCCAAATTCATACGCTCCACCTTTCAAAATAAAATTAATTCCAACCGGTATATGTGCTTTGTAGTTTCCACCACCATAAAAACCTAAACTCAACTGCAACCACTTTAAAGGACGAATATCTCCACCCAGTGCCCAAACAGGATTTTTAATACTTCCCGGAGAGTCCCGATTAAAAGGAGCAACTATATCTATTCCTACATGAAGCAATTCTTTAAATTTATAACTTGCCCCCAAACGTATGGTCGCAGGGTTATTAACAACATATTTCCTCTGTCCTTCCGCCTGTACCAATCCTCCCTCAGACAACAACTGATTCACACTTTGCGTAACATCAAAATCTTCCAGGCCATTAAGTCGAACAGAAGAAACAAGTGTATCCTTTATTGTGTACACATTCCTGTTGTACGTCACCGAACCGATATTATTCACAGCTGCTGCAACTGTAAACACCTTTAGAAACTTTGCACTTAGTGCAAAATCAAGACCATATCCGGCACCAACCATTGACGGCATATTACCCGAACTTGTGTAAGCTGACGGGTTGGAAGCTGCTGCCGCTCCGAAATCAATTCCGTATGAAGGAGAGGTGGATGAATGGAACCGAACGGTATTTCCATCAGATTCAAAATCTGTCATTGCCATTGATTGTATGAAACGTGCTCCCACTCCGGCATATAAAGCAAAAGAAGAATCACTTCCGAAAAGTTTCCTACCATAACCGATGTTATACTCCCGGTTCCATACGAACTTAACTCTGGAACCCTCTGTAAGTTCCGAAACTCTTAAAGGATTAGATGCAGTTCCTTCAACCACCGCATTTAATGTATCCTGCGAATAGCTCCCATTTGCAATGCGGGAAGTATCCGAACCAAAAACAATCGTCAGAGAATCAAAATAGTTCGATAGCGAACCTCTGAAGAGGATATCCGTTGTGGTCTCGTTAAATTTGGACTGGAATTGATATCTCTCTCGTACTGAAATCGCTATTCCTCCAAATTTCTCACTCTGGAAAGAATATCCTAACCAGTTATAGTCAAAATTCAAATGAAAATCGGATTCTACAAAACGTGCCGCGGCTTCTCTTTTCTCGTCCCAATTAAATCCAGATTTGTCGTTTTTAAAAGCTGCGTCCCAAATATCCTGAAACGTGTTTTTCAATCCTTCCTTCGTAAGTTGAGGAGAGTACATCCCCAGAGAGAATTCGGTTGTTCCAATTGTATTTTTCTTACCCGAGTATCCTGTTCCGTATCCTAAGGCAGAAACATTAACCCCCAGCGACTGGTAATCCGTAAGAAAAGTTGTTGCCACCCCTTTACCCACTGCCGTATAGGCACTGTATTCTGTCTGAGCTTTAAGAAATGGCAAAAATGAAAAACAAGCTAAAAATGTAAGTAGTGATTTCCTGTTCATACGTTTAAAATTGGTTTACCAAACTTATCGATTTCAACCCTACGACGCAAAAAAAATCCCCGCAATTTAACTGCGGGGATCTTTTCTGTTTATTTTTCAGCTTATTACGCTTTATTTTCCGGCTTTGGAAGAAGCACTTTTCTGGAAAGTTTCCATTTTTTTGTTTTAGGATCTCTTCCAACAACTTTGAATTCAAGAAGGTCTCCTTCTTTCGCGAAGTCTTCCATTTTTTCAATCTTGTCATGATTGAATTCAGAAATGTGAATCAATCCATCCGTTCCGGGAAGAATTTCCACAAATACTCCGTATGCCTGAACAGACTTTACTTTTCCTTTATATGTTTCTCCTTCTTCCACTGTAGGAGGGAAAGCGATCAATCGGATTCGCTTAACTGCTTCTGACATATCATCAGCATTATTCGAAAGAATCTGAACGTTACCTTCTCCACTTTCCAGCTCTTCGATAGTAATCGTCGTATTAGTTTCTTTCTGAAGTGCCTGTATGATTTTACCTCCTGGACCTATTATTGCTCCTATCATATCATTCGGAACTTTGAAGGCCTCTATTCTTGGTGTGTATGGCTTAAGATCTGTATTTGGTTCTGCAATTGTTTCAGTGATCTTATCAAGAATATGAAGTCGTCCTGCTTTCGCTTGCTCCAATGCCTGAATAAGGATTTCGTATGGAAGACCATCTACTTTAATATCCATCTGACAAGCAGTAATACCCTTAGCTGTACCTGTCACTTTGAAGTCCATGTCTCCAAGATGATCCTCATCTCCAAGAATATCAGAAAGAACAACAAACTTTCCTTCATCAGCAACCAGTCCCATTGCGATACCCGAAACAGGTGCTGTAATCGGAACCCCACCATCCATTAACGCGAGTGTTCCGGCACAAACAGTAGCCATAGATGAAGAACCATTTGATTCCAGAATATCAGACACTAATCGGATAGTATAAGGGAACTCTTGTGGAAGCACTAATTTCAAGGCTCTCAAAGCAAGGTTTCCATGACCGATTTCACGACGCGAAGTACCTCTCAAAGGTCTGGCTTCTCCTGTAGAGAATGGTGGGAAATTATAGTGTAACATAAAGTTCTCTGTTCCCTTGAAGATTACGCCATCAATCATCTGCTCATCCATTTTACCTCCTAAGGTAAGTGTTGTTAACGATTGTGTTTCTCCACGTGTGAATACAGCAGAACCGTGTACTCTTGGTAAGTAATCTACTTCACTCCAGATTGGACGGATTTCATCAAATTTACGCCCGTCCAAACGCTTTCCTTCATGAACCATTACCGAACGAACTGCTTTCTTCTTTACTTCAGAGAAATATGTTGAAACCAATCCACCTACTTCTTCGAGTTCTTCTTCCGTAAACTGTCCTTCCAATTCTTCTTTAATAGCGGAGAACAAGTCGGATCTTTTCGCTTTATCAGCCAATCCCTGGCGAGCTACTTCTTTACACTTGTCCATAGCAAAGTCGTATACTTTTGTGCGTACTTCTTCGTCATGTGTTTCGTGGGAATATTCTCTTTTTGGATTTGCTCCTTCTATTTCAGCAGCAAGGTCCAACTGGAACTGGCACTGTTCTTTAATTGCAGCGTGTCCTATTTTGATCGCTTCCACCATCTCAATTTCTGAAATTTCGTGGAATTCTCCTTCGATCATGTTCACGTCCTTCATAGTACCTGCAATCATCATATCGACATCCGACTCCTTCATCTGAGAAATAGTCGGATTGATAATCCATTCTCCGTTGATACGTCCGATACGTACTTCAGACATCGGTCCGTTGAAAGGAATATCAGATATAGCAATAGCTGCTGAAGCTGCAAGACCACATAGTGCATCCGGATTATTTTCCTCGTCAAAAGACAATAACTGAATCATTACCTGTACTTCTGCATGGTAATCATCCGGAAAAAGTGGACGCAATGCACGATCCACTAGTCGCATAACCAGTATTTCTGCTTCCGAAGGACGTGCTTCTCGGCGGAAAAACCCACCAGGAAAACGCCCTGCTGCAGAATATTTTTCTCTATAATCTACTGTAAGTGGAAGGAAGTCTACTCCTTCTTTCGCATCAGAAGCAGAAACTACTGTTGCCAGCAGCATCGTATCTCCCATTCTGACAACAACAGAGCCGTCCGCCTGTTTTGCCAGTTTGCCTGTCTCCACGGAGATCTCTTTACCTCCGGTGACAATTGATTTTCTCATTCCTATATTCATATTCTTTATTTACTTTTTAAAAACAAAGGGGACAGTCGAACTGAATCGATTGCCCCCTCTTCCAATAAGTTTCGCCAAGTTATTAACGACGTAGTCCTAACTCCTTAACGATATTTCTATATCTTTCGATATCTTTTTTCTTCAAATAATCCAACAAACTTCTTCTCTTACCAACAAGAAGTTGAAGTGCTCTTTGTGTTCCGTAGTCTTTACGGTTCTTTTTCAAGTGCTCTGTCAAATGACTGATTCTGTAGGAGAACAATGCGATTTGACCTTCTGCAGAACCCGTATTTGTTTCTGCACCACCGTGCTTTGCGAAAATTTCTTTTTTCTTTTCTGAATCTAAATACATTCCAATATTCTTTAAATAATTTTTATGTAGCCTTTCTCACCGGGAAAGACGCGGCAAAGATACACTATTTTTTTATATCCGATATTAATTTGCAAACAATTTCAACGACAAGGCGATTTGTTCTCTCACCTCACGTCTGTCTGCAATATAATCCAGAAAGCCATGTTCCAATAAAAATTCCGCTGTCTGGAATCCATCCGGAAGGTCTCGTCCAATAGTTTCTTTAACAACCCGTGGTCCTGCAAAACCTATCAATGCTTCCGGCTCTGCAATATTTATATCTCCCAACATAGCAAAAGACGCTGTTACTCCACCTGTTGTAGGATCAGTAAGATAACTGATATACGGCAGTTTATTATCCGACAATTGCGTTAACTTCGCACTTGTTTTTGCTAACTGCATTAATGAGATACCAGCTTCCATCATACGTGCTCCTCCTGATTTTGAAATAATCATAAAAGCACATTTTCTCTGAATTGCCTGATCAATTGCACGAGCAATTTTTTCCCCCACAACCGACCCCATAGATCCACCGATAAAAGCAAAATCCATTGCAGCAATAACAATTTCATGTCCTTCAATCATTCCGTGAGCTGTCCGGATTGCATCATTCAATCCGGTCTTCTTCACCGTCTGCTTAATTCTCTCCGTATACTTCTTAGTATCTTCAAATTTAAGCGGGTCACCGGATTTCAATGCTTTATCAAACTCCGTATATTTTCCTTCATCAAATAAAAACTGAAAATATTCTTCTGCACCAATTCTATCATGGTATGAACAACGATCACAAACGTAAATATTACTCTTATGATCTTCAGATGTAATTACAGTCTTACATCTGGGACACTTGTGCCAAAGACCTTCCGGTGTCTCCTTCTTTTCTTTGGTAGATGTCGTTATCCCTTCTCTGTTTCTTTTGAACCAACCCATATAATCTTTTTTTCTTCGGTGATTAAAGTGTATTTACATTGTTCAAATCAGCGAAAGCCTGCTCCAATCGTTTCACAAAAGTCAACTCTCCTTCTCTCATCCACTTTCTAGGGTCGTAATACTTTTTGTTAGGAACATCATCTCCATCAGGATTACCAATCTGTGTTTTCAGGTAATCAATTTTCCCCGCCACATAATCACGTACTCCTTCTGTAAATGCAAACTGCAAATCTGTGTCAATATTCATTTTAATGACACCATACCCTATCGCTTCTCTGATTTCTTCCACAGTAGATCCCGATCCGCCATGGAATACAAAATCAACCGGGTTATCACCTGTATTAAACTTCTCTTTTATATATTCTTGTGAGTTTTTCAAAATCACCGGTTCCAATTTCACATTTCCAGGTTTGTATACACCGTGAACATTCCCGAAGGCTGCTGCAATGGTAAACTTATCGCTGATTTTCATCAACTCTTCATACGCATATGCTACCTCATCCGGTTGTGTGTATAACTTAGAACTGTCAACTCCGGTATTATCTACTCCGTCTTCCTCTCCCCCTGTAATTCCTAACTCGATTTCCAGTGTCATTCCCATCTTAGACATTCTTGTAAGGTATTGCTTACAAATTTCAATGTTTTCTTCGATAGGCTCTTCAGACAGGTCAATCATATGAGAACTGTACAAGGGCTTTCCTGTCTGCTCAAAATGTTTTTCACTTGCATCCAGTAAACCATCAATCCATGGGAGTAATTTTTTTGCACAGTGATCTGTATGCAGAATAACGGTCGCCCCATATAGCTCTGCCAATTCGTGAACATGTTTTGCCCCGGCAACTCCTCCTGCTATCGTTGCACGCTCACTCTCATTTGAGAGCCCTTTTCCAGCGAAGAAATGTGCCCCCCCGTTTGAAAACTGAATAATAACAGGCGAATTCAATTTCGCCGCTGTTTCCATAACAGCATTCACCGTACTAGAACTAGTTACGTTTACAGCAGGTAAAGCAAATCCTTTTTCTTTTGCGTATCTGAATATTTCTTTAACCTCGTCTCCGGTTGCTACACCTGGCTTTATTGAATGTCCCATGCTAATTTCTTACTTTTTCAAGTGGACAAAAATAATAAAATATACCATTTACTTTTGTTAAGAGGTTAAAAAAGACAACCGGGCATTATGCACCGTTAGAATGGGTAACCAATAGCTACGTGGAATCGCGGGGTGAACGGCATTGCTACTCCGCTTTCTGTTTTATAGTTCGGTCCGTAGAATTCTTCTAACTCCTGATAAAACGGATCTCTGGAATTAAAGATCCATCTTGCGTTTCTTGGTAATGCAGGATTTCTCAACGGAATCCCCACATCCACACGTATAATCAGGAAGCTTAGATCCAGACGAAGCCCTACTCCTCCTGCAACTGCCAATTGATTATACCACTCAGACGTAAACTGACCTCCGGGACGGTTAACATCTTCACGTAATGACCAAACGTTCCCCGCATCTATAAAAGCAGCCCCCTTGAACAAGGTCCCCGAACCAATATTAAAACGGTATTCAGCAGAAGCTCCGATACGAATATCACCTATTTGTGTTGCTGTACGGTTCGAATCCAGATAGTATTTATACCCCCCCGGACCTAACTCCCTCGCTCTCCATCCTCTGTTATCGTTGGTTCCTCCCGCAAAAAAGGCATAATCAAAAGGAAGTGATGTTTTTGAGTTACCGTAAGGCAACCCTGCCCCAAGTTGCAGCCTATAATTCAATGATTTCTTCTTACTTATATACTGGTAGAATTTCAGTTCATTATCCAGTCTTACAAACTGACTAAACGGCACTCCGAATACCTCTCTAACTCCTAAATCATTCGGTTCTTTATTTGTATTTAACCAATCTAAAAGATTTCCGGCAAGATCAAACGAAGCGTTGTAACTAATGATATGCTTCGTATTGTCCAGCTTCACATTGGTCCAGTTGTAATTCAAGCGAAAGTCATGATAAATAAACTGATTAGAATAGGCATTCTGTAAGAACAAGTCATTCAATATGTTCAACTGTTCTTCGAAGAAGTCTGACTTTTTGATTCCGACATATTTGACCCCAGTCAGAAATGGCAATCCCATCTGGAACGCCTGTGTTTTACCAGATAACCATTTCCATAAATAGTTTAACTGGAATAAATTCCTTTCGAAGTCAGCTCTTCTCTGAAAATTGTAGGCCAGCGAAACTTCTGTTTTTGTTGCCTGCCTCTTCGAAAACACAACGGGGGGAATCGGTCTCAATCCCGGTACTTCAAGTTTTATCGTTGGTCCAAACTCAAACGTATTAAAACTTCGCGATGCCGTCTTTATTTTCTGACCGGAGATATCTTCATCAAAGATAGGAGGTTGAGATTCAAAACCTCCTGCAAATGAAATCGTAAGTTTTTCTGCCCCCCTGAATAAGTTTTTGTGCGAATAATTGATTGATGCTGAGACCCCCAGATAACCGTTGGAATTCGTTGCTCTCGGCTCAAATGTAAATGTCTGTACCTTTGCCGGAATAAGATAATAATGAACATCAACCTTATTTTCATTTTGCCGTTCAACCAATACCGGTTTTATTGCCTGAAACACGTCCATATCCAGTAGTTGAGAATAGCTACGTTCAAGATAGTAACCTCTGTACCAATGTGTGTGCTCCAGATAGTTTCTCATTTCAAGAATCTGAGGCTTAATGGTCAATTTACCGTTATAAAGGAAATAGGCTTTTCTTACTTCAGCATTTTTGATATTTTCCGGCTCGTAAAAAAACGTATCTAACGTCTGTAAGAAGTAGTCTTTTGTCAAAGGAAGATCTAATTCATCTACTCTTTGTTTAAAATTCCCGTCATGGTGTATTGTGTCGGCAAGATGAAAGTATACTTCTCCAACTTTATACTGAACATGCGGACGCTGAATAGTTGAGTCACTGTCTTTTCTGATTCTTACCGATTTTTCTTTTACACCAATCCCCAGAGCAACGGTCAGGTTCGCTGCATTGGTATCAGCTGTGTAGTAGATATGATTGGGTGAAAATTCGTAGAATGAATTATCTCTCATTTCTCTTGCCAGCTTACTCCGCAACCCATCCAACTGATCACTATCAAATTTTGTTTTCTTCGTAAATACATCATTCGAACTCAGATAGTTTTCAATCGTCTTATTGACCCGTGAATTCGCCGACAGATAATAAACACTGTCAATCAGAAACGGCTTACCCGTTTCTACATAATAGTGAACAATTGCCTTTTTCTTTTTCGGTTTATAGATAACCGTATCATGTACTGATGCATAATAATACCCTCTGTTCCTGAGCCACAGACTTAACTGTCCTGTTGATCGGTTGACAAGAGAGGTATCAAGAATGACAGGTGGTTCACCTACCCCATATTTCAACCATTCTCTGAAAAACCGTCTTGGTTCAAGTGTATCTTTCAGATCAAGAGTCTTGCGCCTATAGGTTTCTTTCCCTTTCTCAACCGCTTTTTTAATTCGCTTTTCATTGATCCGTTTTTCTTTCGCACGGATTTTTGCATTCTTCTCTCTTAACTTTTTATTCTTTTTGATTCGCTTTTCACTGACTTTGGTACTATCAACTGAATTGTACAAGGCCAAACGTATTTTCAACCCCAGGTATTTATTGTTCGGGTGAATTCGAAGCACATCAGACATTTCATCCTCATCTACTTTATCGCCTGAAACATGTATTTCATTTTTTTTCAGCAGATAACGACCTTCCGGAACATGACGCGTGATTTTACATCCTATCAAAAAAGGGAGTAAAAAGAGGATAATATGTGGTTGTTTTACTAATTTCACATCGCGAATCGTTTAACAAAAATAGAAAAACAATAGTTTCCGTTGCTATCCAAAAACCAAATAAAGTTTATCCGCTCTCTTCAGCAAAAGAAACAGCGGGATCTCCACAAACGATTTGTCGTTGAGGGAAAACGAAGTGTTACCGAACTTTTAGAATCGCATTCTGATTATCTTGATTTACTTGTTGTCACAACAGCATATCTTGACCAAAACCATATATCAAAAAGTGTTCCCTTTGAAATTACAGACGAAATTACATTCTCCAAACTGACAAAATCAGTAACTCCGCAAGGGGTTCTTGCTGTATTCAAACAACCCGAGTTACAATATTCCGAACAGCCTTTCATGCTTTTTCTGGACTGCATACAGGATCCAGGAAACATGGGGACGATTATTCGTCTTGCTGACTGGTTTGGTGTTAAGCAAGTGGTATGCAGTAATGACTGTGTAGAGCTTTTTAATCCGAAAGTTGTACAGTCTTCGATGGGTTCTGTATTTCGTGTTCCGGTAGTTTATCAATCTCTGGAGGATTTACTGAAAGAGACATCCCTTCCGGTGTATGGCGCATTACTGGAAGGAAAATCTGTTTATCAGCAACCACTTGATTTTCACGGGATACTTGTAATGGGAAATGAAGGAAACGGCATATCTCCGACCGTACTCCCCTATATAACCACACCTGTTCTCATCCCTCGTTTCGGAGGAGGAGAGTCATTAAATGTATCGACAGCAACGGGAATTTTACTTTCCGAATTCCGACGCAATTCTTAACTTTTTTTTGGCGGCTTTCTTGTCCAAACTCCTGAAAGATATCCAATCAGAAATACTACTGCGATCAAAATCACCAACGGCATTGAAAATCCGAAGAACAGAAAACTTACCTCAATCTGTTCGAGGTTCTGCGCAACAAAAATAAGTAGGAGTACAATCAACAAGATATTGATGACCTGCCTGAACGTAATATTATTATCTTTCACAATCCTTCTTTTTCTGAAAGTTAACTATTTTTCTTAAATCAGACAATTTGATTCCTGTTTTTCTGTTAATATTCTTGCTAGTTTTGTAGTAATGAAATCCATTCCAGCACATGTTCGGATTCTGTTCCTGTTAATGGGAGTAACTCTGGCAGGATTATCCTTTACCAAGATTCTTTTTTATGCTGTTAATCAGCATGCCTTTCCCGAGGTTGGGTTTCTTGACTTACTGGCCGCCCTTTGGTTCGATGTCATAACCATATCTCTTGTTTTCTACCCGTTCATCCTTCTTTGGTTAATCCCGGTTCGTTTCAGAGAGCATAAAATTTACCAGTATGTATTCCGTTTTCTTTTCTTCGCAACAAATGGATTAGCTGTCGGAATCAACCTGATGGATGTTATTTATTTTCAGTACACCTCCAAACGCTCCACTTTTGATTTATTTTCGATGGTCGGGTATGAACAGGATATGAATCGACTCTGGGAAACATTTATCATTGATTTCTGGTGGGTCATCCTCATTTATATTATTCTTCTTTTTTTATCTGACAAAGCCTTCCGGATCATCTTTCGAATGTTTGGAAACTTTTCAGACAAACGATTTCGACCGCAGATCATCAGTATCTGTATTCTAATCCCGGTTTTTATCGTAACGGGGCGCGGAGGTTTTGGTCTGAAACCAGTAAGTGTGATTAATGCAGCCCAATATACGCGACCTGAAAACACGGCGTTTGTCATGAACACGGCTTTCACTATGATTAAGTCGTTTAATGAAAATGGGCTCGAACCGGTTCGTTTCTTTACGCAAGAGGAAGCAGAACAGCTTTTTTCTCCGATTCGGAAAACCGGGGATCAAACAGAGATACGACTTCCCGATTCTACCAATGTGATGATTATCATTCTTGAAAGTTTTGGGAATGAATGGGTGGGAAAAGACGAGAATAATGAGAGTTTTACGCCGTTTTTCGATTCACTCTGTTCGCAGGGACTTTTCTTCAGAAACAGTTTTGCCAATGGAAAAAAATCGATCGAAGCTGTACCGGCAATCCTGGCCTCTGTGCCCGGTTTTTTAGACAACCCTTATATTTCTTCCCGCTACTCATCCAACAAATTGACCGGAATCGGGAACCTTTTCAAAAAACAGGGATACTCAACGTCCTTCTTCCATGGTGCCACTAACGGATCTATGAATTTTGCCGGTTTCTCAGCACTTGTGGGATATGATAGTTATTTTGGAAGAACGGAATACAACAATGAAGCAGATAATGACGGAACCTGGGGGATTTATGACCACAAGTTTCTTCCCTGGACCGCCCGACAACTTAGTAAAGAAAAACAACCGTTTCTATCAACTTTATTCACACTGAGTTCACATCACCCCTACAAAGTACCTGATGAGTTTAAGAGTCAACTTCGCAAAGGATCTCATCCTATTTGCCGTTCTATCAATTACACCGATCTTTCCCTGCGTATGTTTTTTGAGGAAGCTAAAAAGCAGGACTGGTACGAGAATACGGTTTTTGTATTTGTCGCTGATCATACTCCTGCCAGTTGGTCGGACTATTACGGTCAGCGAATCGGGATGTACCGAATCCCGATTTTGTTCTATTCTCCTTCCGGTAAAATTCCAGCTAAAGAACAGAATGAAATTTTTCAGCAAATTGATCTCTATCCCAGTCTTGCCGATCTGATGGGGTTCAAAGAAACTCTTTATACGTACGGGCAATCCTTTCTATCCAGAGCGTACCCTCCTTATGCCATAACGTATCTGGAAGGAACGTATCAATTATTTATGGATCATTATCTTTTTACATACACCAATGAAAAAACGAAACAGTTATTTAATTTTCAACTAGATTTGTCGCTTGAAAAAGATTTGCTGAAAGAAACACCCCATAAGAAGTATGAAAACTTCCTGAAAGCTATCATTCAGCATTTCAATAATGACTTAAGGCTAAACAAGACACACATTTCCGAGTAAACGAATGAAAAAACGTGTTCTCTTCATTATCAACCCCAAATCGGGGGTAAGCAGGAAACATAATATTCCTGAACTTATATCATCCTATCTGGATGACGTAAAATTTGATGCTGAGATCAAGTTTACAAAATACAGTGGCCACGGGTTCAAACTAGCAAGAGAAGCTGTACATGAAGGGTATGATATTGTATGTGCTGTTGGTGGTGACGGATCTGTCCACAATATTGGAATGGCATTAATAAATGCCGATACTATTCTGGCTGTCATACCGACCGGGTCAGGAAACGGGTATGCCAGACATTTTGATATTCCTGTGAGAGTAAAACAAGCAATCCTTACGCTTAATCAAATGAAAATTCGACAGGTTGATGTCGGGATGTTGAACCACAAGTATTTTCTTGGAGTTGCCGGATTTGGGTTTGACGGACACATCTCAGGGAAATTTGTCAAGCGAAAAAAGAGAGGAATCCGCGGGTATATCCTATTGGTATTGAAAGAATACTTCCGGTATGGACAGCAGGAATTTGAAATTGAATTTGGAAACGGAAAAGTTGTCCGGGAAAAGGCTTTCATGGCCAGTATTGCAAATATTTCCGAATTTGGAAATAGTTTCCGTATTTCTCCTTTTGCAGATGCTCAGGACGGAAAGTTTGAATTAATCTTACTGCGGAAACCCAATCTTTTTCAGGTTCCGTTTGTTCTTCGTGATTTTTTTAAAGGAAAAGCACATACTTCAAGGTTGGTTCAGACATTCCGGTTTGAAGAAGCAAAGATCTCGACCCAATCGAACAGGTTTCATGCAGACGGAGAGCCCGTTTCACTTTCTAATCCTATAAAGATACGTGTACAACCCAAAGCCTTACTAGTTGTTGTCGGAGAAAATTATGCATAATATGAACTATATAACACCGGATATTGTAACAATCTTACATCATCTTGATCAACTCAAGTCAGAAGTTCAACCTTTGTGGGGAACAATGTCTGCTCAGGAAATGGTAGAACACCTAACGGATGGTGTCAAAATGGCTTACGGTAAGTTGATAATTCCTTTGGAGATCAAAGAAGATCAGATTGAGAAAGCTCAGGAATTTCTGGATAGCGAACACCCTTTTCCGAAAGAGTTTAAAGCCGCATTTGTACCCAAAGAGATTACACTCCGACACGAAGAACTGGAGTTGGCAATCGATGAATTTACTATAGAGTGGATTGACTATCTGGATTATTACGAGGAAAATCCTACTGCAAAAAACGTACACCCCTATTTCGGAGAGTTAACTTTTGATCAGTGGCAGCGTCTTCAATCCAAGCACATCACGCACCACCTAACTCAGTTTGGAGTTCCAATTAGCGAAGAAGAAGTAGCGTAAGCATGTTTGAGACACTTGTCTATCCTATTCCGTTTGCCATCCTGTTTGGATTAGGGAATTACATATACTTTCGCAAGCAAGGCTATCGATCATACGGGCTTTTATATATGAGTATTGTTGTGTTTTACGCCCTTGGTGTAATGCTCACACAATTCTTTTTCGGGAAATAACCGCTCCTTATTTCTTCACGTACTGCGTAAGGATTACGATGCGTTGTCCCTCTACTTTTCCTTCAATCTGTTCAGGATTATCATGAACAAGTGTAATATTACGAACTGCTGTTCCTCTTTTTGCCGTGAAGTTAGCTCCTTTTACTTTCAAATCTTTAATCAAGACAACCGAATCTCCGGCAAATAACTCAGCGCCGTTACTATCCACATGTTTAGGCGCATTTTCAGCGTCGACTCCTGATTTAGCCCACTTTTCGGTTTCTTCATCCATGTAGAACATATCAAGAAGATCATTCGGCCATCCTTCAGACTTAAGTTTGTTCAACATTCTCCAGGCAACAACTTTCACTGCCGGAGTTTCGTTCCACATACTGTCATTTAAACAACGCCAATGATTGGTTTCGATCTCTTCTTCACCTGATAACTGGCTAAAACAAGTAGCACAAACATGAACACACTCATCCGAACTACTTCCCGGTTTCGGTTCAACAACAAATACTTTTAGTCCTTCAGTTGCTCCACAAAGTTCACACACATTTCCACTGCGTGCTGCCAGTTCTTTTTCCATGATATGTCGTATTATAAATGCGGCGCAAGATACGGATTATTCATCAGAATATGAGTACCTGTCACACTTCGAATAGAAATATCTCCCAGGATTAATTTTGAAATACAGCTTTCTTTCGAATTCTTTGTTGCCCCTCTTTATTCGTATATTTTTCTGAGACAATACGGTAAGGAGTGGTCATTTTATGCAATAGGAAAAAACTAAGAAAAATAATCATTCCGATTAGCAGAAGGTCCACCATAAAAAAGATATCCATGGAAATTTCTTCTCCACTACCCACAAATCGTATCAAACCAATGACAGAAAGAATACCTGTCCATCTAAAATATTCGCTTCTGTAGTTAACAACACCTATTAAAAGTATAATATTTAGTAAAGGAACAAGAAAGACAAATAACACTCCCAACAATCCATCTTCAATAATAGCCGGTAAAGTAGCCAACATCTTTAAAAGGATGATCAATACCATCAGTCCAATAAAAATACTATGCCATACTTTGTATTGTTTCTTAAAATCAGTTGTGGGAAGAGGCTTAATGATCTGTGCCAAATCCTCCGGAGTCTTTTTTGCTTCGCGGTATAATGCATTATATACCTCCTGTTTACTCAACCCTTCTTCCAGACCATTTTGGGCTTTCTTTCGTATTTGATTTTTTTTCAAAATGATTTTTTTGTTCTATGTATTGTAGTCTCCTGTAGCCCTTACTATGATAAATTCCCAAAATTAAATATAAACATGGAAATAAAGCAACGAACCTAAGTAGTAAAAACTCTTCGTAAATTACAACAATACAAACAGGAATCATAAAAAGTATACATGGCATTAAAAACCGGACGTGTACATTCTTGAACGGATAATAAATCACCAAATGAACCAAAAGTATTGTGCATATCACAATAAAAAGTACCAACGCAGTTACGATAAACCACATATGCTTATTCAATTGCTCAAAAAGCAATAAGTAGTTTAGAACAGACCATAGTATTCCCCCTGCTACGGTGTAGAAAAGGTAATGCTCACTGTACCTTCGCAAACGATTACGACTAGCCTTAGTCATTTTACAACTCAATTTGTTCTTTATGACCCTATTGAAAAAACCACTCTAAAACCAACTTTACAAGAAGTTTCCTGATATGAAGACAAACTTTGTAAACGAACATCATACCCCAAATCACTCCAGGAACCACCTACAGCCTCTCCTTTTCGTGCTGTCATTTCCGAAACATTTCCATTCAGGTTATAGACACCAAACTCAGAAGGCCAGTAACTCTTTTTATGTGCTATTAAGTACGTTTCTTTTTCTTCAGAAAACTTGTTCCCTTCTACAACTGTAAGACTCCCTTCTTCATCTCGTGTAACAAATGACTGAGGAATACAGGTGAAATTACAAAGAAAATTTCCTTTTGCGTTACGCATATACGCCCCCTTCCATGCATATGAACTCCATAAATCATCACCTGCTCCGGCACGAATCAGCTCTGCGCGTTCGGGCAACCTTACCTTTACCCGTATCCCCGCTTTCTTAAGCTCCTCGTTAATCTTTTTTTCAACCCATTTACAATAGAGTTTTGCTCCTTCAAACGTAATATTCACCACCGGATAATCAGCAAAAGCAGAATGTGTGTGATACAACTCCGAAAATGTTTTCAGGTTCATATTTTCGAATTCTGAATTCCAATTCTCATTTCTGATCCTCGCTTGTCTCCGTTCTTCTTCAGTTCCATTTTCCTCTAGTTCCCTCAAAAACTGATTATATTCGCGGTTAGAAACTTCATATGCCTTGATATAGTATGTCTGTAGAGACAGCGTATCTGAATCAACTTTTGCCAAACCACCCGGAATCAATTTATACTCCTCTCGCAATGTCTTCGGCAACTTTATTGCCGATGAAAGGAAAATCAGACTAAAAAATGAACAGGTAAATAGTTTTAAATTCATAGTTTGTATTTTCTCAAATAACACTTAATTAATTAAAAGTTACATACTACTTACTCTATTGAAAAACAATATACTCAACCTAATAAAAATAGGTGGCACTATTGCACCACCTATTTCATCTTGATTTTTAAACTCTGAAGTTTACCGGATTAAGGTAACGTGTCCTGTGATCACTTCTCTCCTATCTGTCGTCTCATTTTTAAATGAAATTCGCCAGACATATACTCCATCTTCAACCAACTGGCCTCCATACGTTCCGTCCCAACCAAATTCAGCATCATTTGATTCGAACAGAACTTCTCCCCAACGGTTAAAGATCAACAAATTATAGTCATAAGGATCAAATCCCTGAGAGAATACAGGTGTAAATGTTTCATTAAACTCATCATTATCCGGAGTAAAAGCATTCGGCACATAATAAATCACCTCCTGAACAACCTGAACCTGACGAGTTATACTATCTATACAACCTGCATTATTCATTGCATATAACGTGATATCATATACACCCGGTTGTTCTGCATAGGTAACTGTCGGAGAGGTCTCTGTCGAAAACGATTCATTTCCAAAATTCCAATAATAGCTATCTGCATCTACTGAAGTGTTGAAGATATGTAGCGTTGGTGATACGGTAGTCATCTGTCCAGATGGTTCTGTGTAGAAATTAGCAACCGGATCAGGGTAGACGCAAATCATATCCTGTTCGGTATAACTGGTTCTACATCCTTCTATTGTAGTTGCTGTCAAAGCGACAGAATAACATCCTGGCTGTGTGAAATTATGAGTTACCGATGAACACCCTGTTGCAACTGTACCATCACTAAATGTCCATTGACAGTTATCCAGATTACCTGTCGATTGATTTGTAAACGTAACTGTTAAAGGAGAGCATCCTTCCAGGGTGTCTGCAACAAATGTAACTACCGGGTTCGGCACCACATATACTGTAAGGTCATCCGTATTTTGACATCCGTACTGATCTGTCCCTGTTACCGTATAAATTGTGGTATCCAATGGAATAAACGGCACTCCATCATAAACACCATTATCCCACACATACGTCACTGCTCCGGAAGCTGTCAGCAGAACCGTTTCTCCGGCACAAGAAACAATATCATTTCCTGCAAATACTGTCGGTAAATCATGAACTGTTACCAAAACGCTCCCTGTTTCTGTATTTACGCAAGCTGTTGTACTAGCATCCTGAACTCCCACCAACTCATACTGGTAAGCGCCTATCACATTTGTAGGGACTGTTATAGAAACGGTATTCCCTGTTGATACAATCGTCTGGTTAGCACCTCCGTTTATGGTATAAGTAAACGTATAAGGAGCAATTCCATTCAACCCGGTGAAAGTAACCTGAGAAGCTGCTCCATTAATACATAAATCTGCGTTTCCTGAGATAGTTGCCTCCGGTAGTCGGTTGACAATAACTGTAGCAGAACCATTTTGTGTTTGTTCGCAAGATACCACGCCGGCATCCGAGACACTTAACAGAGAGTATGTAAAGGTTCCATATACGGTTGTAGGCACTGAAACCGTTGCTGTAGCACCACTTGACACAACAGTTTGACCGGGTCCTCCGTTAATACTGTATGTAAACGTGTAAGGAGCGGTTCCTCCTGCCCCGGTAAATGTAATGATCGGTTCAGCAGCATTCTGACACACTTCTGTATCTCCATTTATGGTTGCTGTCGGAAGCGGATGTACTGTTACTACAGCTGTTCCTGACTGGTTTTGTGAACAAGTAGTCGAAGAACCATCCTGAACACTGATCAATTCATACGAAAAACTACCGACCACACCTGTCGGAACGCTAACTGTAGCACTGTTACCTGTTGACACAACAACCTGACTGGCTCCTCCGTTAATCGAATAGGTAAATGTATAAGGAGCAGTGCCGTTATTCCCTGAGAAAGTAATCATAGGAGACGTACCATTCTGACAAACGTCAGTTGTCCCTGAAATAGTTGCCGTTGGCAATGGATTAACAGTTATAGAAACGGTTCCTGACTGATTCTGAATACAAGAAGTAGAGGAAGCATCCTGAACACTAACGAGGTTATACGTTAAAGTACCAACTGTCCCTGTAGGAACATCCACTGTTGCTATATTACCCGTTGAGACTACTGTTTGCGCAGCTCCTCCGTTAATTGTATAGGTAAACGTATAAGGAGCAGTTCCATTAGCTCCAGTAAACGTTACTTGTGGTTCAGTATCATTCTGACAGACTACAGTTGTACCTGCGATTGTTGCTGTAGGCAATGGATTCACGGTGATGGTAGTACTACCTGACTGATTTTGGTAACAGGCTGTCGCACTTGCGTCCTGAACACCAACCAATTCATAAACAAATGTTCCAACCGTTCCTGTCGGAGCGCTAACTGTCGCCGAATTCCCTGTTGATGTAACATTTACTACTGCTCCTCCATTTATCGTATACCTGAAAGTATAAGGGGCAGTTCCATTCGCTCCGGTAAACGTTACCACAGGCTGGGTGGCATTTTGACAAACTTCTGTAGTCCCCGAAACTATTGCAGTAGGCAGTGGATTTACAGTTACTGATGCATTTCCTGACTGGTTTTGTATACAAGCAGTAGAAGATGCATCCTGAACACTGATCAGACTGTAGTTAAATGTTCCTACAGTTCCGGTAGGGACAGATACTATTGCCGTATTACCGGTTGAGGTAACAGTTTGAACAGTACCTCCGTTTATCGTATACGTAAATGTGTATGGAGCGGTTCCATTGGCTCCGGTAAAAGTAATATCAGGACTCGCCTCATTCTGACAGACAATCGTTGTACCGCTTATTGTCGCAGTTGGCAATGGATTTACAATTATAGTAACACTTCCCGACTGATTTTGAGAACAAGTTGTAGAAGATGCATCCTGAACACTGATCAGCTCGTAGGTATACGTCCCGACTATTCCGGTGGGCACAGATACCGTTGCGGTATTACCTACAGAAGTAACTGTTTGAGATGCGCCACCATTTATCCTGTATGTAAATGTATAAGGAGCCGTACTACTGGAACCAACAAATGTTACCGTTGGTGAGGTCCCTGACTGACACACTTCTGCATCCCCTGATATTGTAGCTGTCGGCAGTGGATTAACGAGTACACTGGCAACACCTGACTGGTTTTGAATACACGCTGTAGAACTTGCATCCTGAACACTGATCAGATTATAGTTAAATGTCCCCACAGTTCCGGTGGGAACAGATACTGTAACCGAATTTCCGGTAGAAGTAACTGACTGATTTGCCCCGCCATTAATGGTATACGTAAAGGTATAGGGAGCCGTTCCATTAGCACCTGTAAACGTCACATTTGGAGAAGTCGCATTTTGACAAACTTCTGTCGTACCTGTAACTGTTGCTGTTGGTAATGGATTCACCTGTATGGTAACACTCCCTGACTGGGATTGAGAACATGTGGTAGAACTTGCATCCTGAACACTGATCAAATCATAAACAAATGTACCTACAACACCTGTGGGAGCTGATATATTCGCCGTACTTCCTGTTGATACGACTGTTTGAATCGCTCCTCCGTTTATTGTGTAAGAAAATGTATACGGTGCCGTACCATTCGATCCGGTAAATGTCACTGTAGGTGCAGCTCCATTCCGACAAACGATTGCGTCGCCGTCAATGGTTGCCAAAGGCAGAGGATTCACCAGAACCGAAACGGATCCTGACTGAGTTTGTGAACAATTTGTAGGACTCGAATCCTGAACACTGACAAGATCATACACATACGTTCCAGGAGTTGATGTCGGAGCCGATAAAGTAGCTTGGTTTCCGGAAGAGACAACTGTTTGTGGAGTCCCTCCGTTGATCGTGTACGTGAACGTATAGGGAGCAACTCCATTAGCTCCTGTTAATGTTACCACAGGAGCTATCCCGTTCTGACAAACCTCTGCATTCCCGGAAATAGTTGCTGTCGGTAATGGATTTACCGTCACCGTCTCTGTACCAGTTTGCCCTTGAGAACAGGTATTACTACCCGATTCTTCAACACGTATTAAATTATAGGTAAACGTACCTACAGTTCCGGTCGGAACACTAACTGTAGCGATATCACCTGTGGAAGTAACCGTTTGAGTAGCTCCTCCGTTCACAGTATAGGTGAACGTATAAGGAGCTGTAGCTCCGGCTCCTGTAAATGTAATATCCGGTGAAGCATCATTCTGACAAACAATGGTCGTCCCCGAAACTGTAGCGGTTGGTAACGGATCAAGAGTTACCACTACATTATCTGTATTAACACATCCGTTTGCATCTGTTCCGGTAACTGTATACGTTTGGGTTGTCCCGGGAGTAAAACTTACTCCATTTGTTACACTATTGTCCCAAACATAAGTTACCGCTCCACTACCATTCAATGTAGTAGAGGCTCCGGTACAAATTGAATAGTCCGTTCCGGCAGATACAGCCGGAAGAGGGTTAACGACAAGTGTGACATTAGCTATTGAGTCACATCCGGTAGCAGAAACAAAGGTCTGCGAATAAGTTCCTGAAGTTGTCTGTGGCAAACCATGAATAACCATTGACTCTCCCTGACAAATCTGGAACGAGTAATTGGTTACAATATCCAGGTTTTCCGTTACAGTAAAAGGAGCTGACGTCCCTACACATCCTTCCGGACTTGTAACTGTAACTGTTATCGGGTTATCTGCTTCTGTTGCAGTAATAGTTTGACTACTACCTCCTGTTGACCAGTTATACGCTATATATCCACTTCCTGCATTTAATCCGGCACTGTACCCTTCACAATACTCATCTGCACCTGTTATTACCGGAACAGGATTGGAATTCACAGTAACTGTAGCAGTTCCTGTCTCGCTTTGAAAACAAGTTGTTGAACTTGCATCCTCGACACTAACAAGGTTAACATTAAAGGTTCCTGCTACTGAAGACGGAATGGTAACAACAGCATCATCTCCTGTCGAAGTTATTGTCTGATTCGCTCCGCCATTAATCGTATAAGTAAAAGTATAAGGAGCAGTTCCATTTGATCCTGAAATTGTTATATATGCATCAGGATCTCCAACACAAATCGAAGTTGTTCCGGTTATAGATGCTGTCGGTAATGGATTTACAATAATATTTACACTACCGGTCTGTAGTTGAGAACAGGTTGTTGAACTTGCATCCTCGACACTTATGAGCTCATAAGTATAAGTTCCCGGAACCAAAGTAGAAACTGTTACGGTAGCATTATTCCCAACTGATGTTACCGTTTGTGAAGTACCGCCATTTATGGAATACGTAAAAGTATAAGGAGCGGTTCCGTCTGCTCCTGTGAAGGTAACCGATGGAGAAGTTGCATTCTGACAAATCTCTGTTGTTCCGGAAATAGTTGCCGTTGGTAATGGGTTTACACTTATTATTACCGAACCTGACTGAGCCTGAGAACAAGTTGTAGAACTTGCATCCTCAACAGCAACAAGATCAAAAATAAAGTTCCCTACAGTTCCTGTTGGAACAATAACCTGTGCTGTGTTTCCAACCGAAACGACTGTTTGTGCAGCACCTCCATTAATAGTATACGTAAAGGTATAGGGAGCGGTTCCATTAGCTCCGGTGAAGGTAACCGATGGAGAAGTTGCATTCTGACAAATCTCTGTTGTTCCGGAAATAGTTGCCGTTGGTAATGGGTTTACAAGTACTGTAGCTATACCCGATTGACTCTGCAAACAAGAAGTCGAACTTGCATCTTCAACATTTACTAACTCATAGACAAATGTACCGGCAACTCCTGTAGGAACAGATACCGTTGCACTATTTCCCGTTGAAGTTACTGTCTGAACAGCTCCATTGTTAATTGTATATGAAAAAGTATAAGGAGCGGTTCCGTTAGCTCCTGTAAAAGTTATAACCGGAGAAGTACTATTCTGACACACTTCGGTTGTCCCTATTATCGTAGCTGTTGGCAATGGATTTACAGTAATTGTCACTCCCCCTGTCTGAGGCTGGCTACATAAAGTTGAACTTGCATCCTCAACACTTATTAGTTCGTAAGTAAAACTCCCTGCACTACCTGTTGGTACAGATACTATTGCACTATTTCCTGTAGAGGTTACTGTTTGTGCAGTCCCTCCATTTATTGAATAAGTAAAAGTATAAGGAGCGGTTCCGTTAGCTCCTGTAAAGGTAACCGATGGAGATGCCGCATTCTCACAAACTTCTGTTGCTCCGGAGATGGTTGCGGTAGGAAGTGGATTCACGATTACTGTTACCGTTCCGGCTTGACTTTGCGCACATGCTGTGGAAGAAGCATCCTGAACACTTAGTAAGTTATAATTGAACGTTCCTGCTACTCCTGTAGGAACGGAAACAGTTGCCGTATTACCTGTTGAAACAACCGTTTGACTGGCTCCTCCATTTATATTATACGTAAATGTGTAAGGGGCGGTTCCGTTAGCTCCTGTAAAGGTCACTGATGGAGAAGTTCCGTCCTGACAAACATCTGTTGTACCAGTAATTGTTGCTGTTGGTAACGGATTTACAACAATAGTCGCTGTTCCTGTCTGTGCTTGTGAACAGGTTGTCGAACTTGCATCCTGAACACTTATCAAATCATATACAAATGTTCCTGCACTACCTGTTGGCACCGATACAGTAACTGTATTTCCGACTGAGGTAACCGTTTGATTCGTGCCACCGTTAATAGTATAGGTAAAGGTATAAGGAGCCGTTCCATTAGCCCCGGTAAAAGTAACAGAAGGGGAAGCTGAATTCTGACAAATTTCCGTGTCTCCTGATAGTATTGCAGTGGGCAATGGATTTACAACAACAGTCACTGTTCCTGTCTGTGTCTGTTGACAGACAGAGGCGCTGGCGTCTTCCACATTGACAAGTTCTATCGTGTAAGTACCTACAGTTCCGGTGGGAATAGAAATCACCGCCGTATTACCTGTAGAGATAACTGTTTGCGCAGCACCTCCATTAATAGTGTACGTAAAAGTATAAGGAGCCGTTCCATTGGCTCCGGTAAATGTAACCGATGGAGTGGCATCATTCTGACAAACTTCTACATCTCCTGCTATTGTTGCTGTTGGAAGCGGATCTACCTGAATGGTAGCTGTTCCTGTTTGATTCTGGGTACAAGTTGTTGAAGAAGCATCCTGAACACTTACCAATTCATAGGTAAAAGTGCCGGCACTACCTGTTGGGGCACTCACCGTTGCTGAATTACCTGTTGAAACAACTGTTTGTGTAGCACCTCCATTAATGGTGTACGTAAAAGTATAGGGAGCAGTTCCATAAGCACCCGTGAATGTAACAGACGGAGCGGCATCGTTTTGACAAACAACCGTTGTTCCTGCTATTGTTGCTGTTGGAAGTGGGTTTACAAGTATTATAGCTGTTCCTGTTTGGTTCTGGGCACAAGTTGTCGAAGAAGCATCCTGAACACTTACCAATTCATAGGTGAAAGTTCCGGCACTACCTGTCGGGGCGCTAACCGTTGCTGAATTACCTGTCGAAACAACTGTTTGCGCAGCACCTCCGTTTATGGTATACGTAAAGGTATAAGGAGCAGTTCCATTTGACCCCGTGAATGTAACAGACGGAGACGCATCATTCTGACAAACATCTGTTGTCCCATTGATTGTTGCTGTTGGTAAAGGATTAACCGTTACTGTTACCTGATCGGAACCTGTACAACCATTAGCATCTTCTCCGTTTACTGTATATGTGGTCGTTGCTGCAGGACTTATTGTATGAGAGACTCCTGCCCCTAAACCATTATCCCAGGTATAGGTTACTCCGCCAGTTGCTGTAATTGTGATCGATTCACCCGCACAAATCACCTGATCTGCTCCTGCATCTATAGGCGCATCCGGTAAAACAATAACTGTAATTGCATCCGTATCCTGACACCCATTATTATCTGTTCCTGTCACCGTGTACGTGGCTGTTCCACCCGGAGTAAATGTCACACCGTCTGTTACACCATTGGTCCATGAGTAGGAATTTGCCCCGCTTCCCGTTAAAGTAACAGGAGTTCCTATACAAACGGAAAAATCCGATCCTGCATCTACAACCGGATTTGCATATACCGTTACATCAACCTGGTCTGTATTTGTACAACCTGCTGCTGAAGTACCGGTAACCGTGTAGGTTACTGTTCCCACTCCAGGAGTAAAAGTGACTCCATTTGTCACGCTATTATCCCATGTATATCCGGTTGCATTTCCGGTTGCTGCCAGTGTCACAGCACTACCTTCACAAACTGCCTGATCTACTCCTCCATCAACTGTAGGTAAAGGATTAACGGTAACTGTCACCTGATCTGTCTCTGTACATCCGGTAGCATTTGTTCCGGTAAGTGTATAGGTAGTTGTCGTTACCGGTGTAAACGCAACACCATCTACAACCCCATTATTCCATGAAAAATTGTCTGCATTCCCAGCTGCTGAAAGAGTAACTGATTCTCCGGCACATACTACCTGATCAGCACCCGCATTTACTACCGGGTTAGGATTTACTACGACCTGTATCTGGTCTGTATTTGTACATCCACTACTTGAACCTGTAACGGTATAAGTTGTGGTACTACCGGGTGATACGGAATGCGAAGCTCCTGCCCCCAGACCATTATCCCAACTGTAGTTCGTTGCTCCGGTAGCAGTAATTGTCGCTGCCTCTCCGACACAAATAGCCTGATCCGACCCCGCAGATACTACAGGAAGTGGAGTTACATTTACTGTTGTTGATGAAGTATTTGAACATCCTCCTGAACTCCCTGTAACCGTATAAGTAGTGGTTGTAGCAGGCGAAACCGTATGCGAAGCTCCTGCTCCGACACCGTTATCCCAGCTGTAGTTAGTTGCCCCGGCAGCAGAAATCGTAGTTGACTGTCCCTGGCAAATAGTAACATCAGCAGAAGAAGTAACATTAAGCGGTGTGACACTAACAGTCACAGAAGAAGTATTCTGACATCCGTTCGTTGTTCCTGTCACCGTATAGGTTGTTGTTGTCGCCGGACTTACAATATGTGACGCTCCGGCTCCCAAACCATTATCCCATGTATAAGAATCTGCTCCCGTAGCTGTTAAAGTGGTATTTGCTCCCTGACAAATAGAAACATTTGATCCTGCTCCTACTGTTGGTAACGGATTCACATTCACTGTAACCTGATCGGTTGAAACACATCCCGCAGCAGATCCTCCGGTAACTGTATAAGTTGTGGTTACTCCCGGAGATACACTGTGCGAAGCACCTCCACCTAGTCCGTTATTCCAGTTGAATGTTGAAGCTCCTGTTGCAGTCAATGTAACCGATTCTCCCGCACAAATTGTAACATCCGACCCTGCATTCGTAGTAGGAAGAGGTTCAACCGTTATCGTTGTCTGATCCGAGGAATTACAAGGAAAAGATCCAATACTATAATCGATAGTGTGTGTTCCGGGACCGGCTGCAGCAGGGTTAAATATTCCTGTAGCAGAAACACCGGGACCAGACCAGTTCCCTCCCATACTTGCCGCGTTCAACTGAAAAGATGACGAGCTAATACAAACGGGACCAACCGGGGCAATTGTAGCATCCGCCGGCCCGGTTTGAGCACCGGGAGGTGGTCCTAATTCAAGGGTAAAGGAAGCACTTCCGGGGTTTGAGTAGTTTTGAACAATAATCATAATCTCCTGACCTGCCACAACGTTAGGAGCAGGTACATCCGAGTTACAACCAAATGCATTTCCGAATTGGACACACCCCCCTGAGAAATCGGCATAATTACAACCAATAACGTTTCCTGCATTTTGAATTGCATTACAGGGAGCTACACCTTCAGGTACATTAAAAATTGCCACATCAATATAACCGCTGTTGGAATTACCGTTTACCAACAGATTTAACGGTCCTGATTCCGTTATGTGCAGTGTAATAAAACCGTAGGAATGGTTTCCTGCCATCCCCGTATTACACCCTGCATTAACAAAACTTCCCCCCGCATAAGCTCCCCCCGTAGCTGTAAAACCAAATGCAGGAGAAACACCTGGAGTACAAATTGTTGCATCAACTGTACATTGTGCTGTTATCTTTTCTGTTGAAAAGATGAACAGGAACAAAATCAAAAAAAGGTAAGAAAGGTGTCTTCTGTGTGTAGTAATTTTTACCATAGGCAATGTATTAGTCATTAACGTATGTAAAGTCGTCAAAGTTAAGGTGAGTTACAATCAGTTTTAACGCTTTTCCTTTTGTCTCTCTAGCTGTTCCTTCTGTAAACAAAACCGTGCATTTATTTCCTTCAAAAGAAATAGCGCTCACACAAGTATGTCCTTCTGCAACAGCAATATCTTTTATTCTTCGGGCTGTTAACTCATTAAATGCTAATCCTGTCTGAAAAATAGCTTTACTTCCGGACATTCGGATTTCTGCAGTACGCTTTTCCTGACTCTGTATTTTTGAGATTCCAATAATTATATCTGATTTTTTACCAAAACTTAACGCACCACCAGTAACTAGGAGTATAGCACCTGTCATCCAAATTGTTTTCATAGATAATTGTTTTTGTGATTTCTGCAACCAGCCCCTCTATTTCACTCAACGGTCGAAATATAAACAAGGTTGCCCAAAAAAGCAACCAGAATATCTTTTTGACTAAAAAAATAACCTGTAATTAAACTTTTGGTAAAAATTTCACAAATGGTAATTTTAGAATTACAATAGTTTTTGGTTTATACGAAAAGCTATTCGACGTTTTTACAAATTCACTTTCTCTATTACCTGCCCCCTAAAACTGTATGAATACAGAAACATATAAGTGCTGAACATTCACTATATTTATGCCCAAATATCAAAAAATGGCAGAGTTTTTTTACCAGGACCCTTATCCGGTACGAAAGGATAAAACAGAATACAGAAAAATTTCATCCGACTTTGTAAAAGTTGAAAAATATGGCAACCGGGAGATACTTCATGTTGACCCTAAAGCTCTGGAGATACTTGCTCAGGAAGCAATGAGTGATGTTTCCTTTTATTTAAGGGCTGCTCACCTCGAAAAGTTAAGAGCTATTCTTGACGATCCCGAAGCAACCGACAATGATCGATTTGTGGCATATAATCTGCTACAGAATGCAACTATTGCAGCTGAAGGACAACTCCCATCCTGTCAGGATACAGGAACGGCAATTGTAATGGCAAAAAAAGGAGAAGATGTGTATACAGGAGCCGAAGATGCTGAATATCTATCCAAAGGAATATTTAATACCTATCAGGAACGCAATTTACGTTACTCTCAGGTTGTTCCTCTTTCGATGTTTGACGAAAAAAACTCAGGATCAAATCTCCCCGCTCAAATAGATATTTATGCAAAAAAAGGAATGTCTTATGAGTTCCTTTTTCTTGCTAAGGGAGGTGGTTCTGCAAACAAAACATTCCTCTATCAAAAAACAAAATCACTATTAAATGAGGAATCATTAGCTCAATTCATTCAGGAAAAGATAAAAGACCTTGGAACTGCTGCCTGCCCTCCATATCACCTGGCTTTGGTAATCGGAGGAACCTCTGCCGAAGCAAACCTTTCTGCAGTAAAAAAAGCTTCAGCCGGTTATTATGATGAATTACCTACGGAAGGAAACATGGGTGGTCAGGCATTCCGTGATCTGGAATGGGAAAAACGAGTGCAACTGATTTGTCAGCAGAGTCAGATCGGGGCACAATTCGGAGGAAAGTACTTCACGCATGATGTTCGTGTGATTCGTCTTCCCCGTCACGCTGCTTCTTGTCCGGTAGGACTTGGCGTTTCCTGCTCAGCAGACAGAAACATTAAAGCAAAAATTACTACAGAAGGTCTATTTGTAGAGCAACTGGAGAAAAACCCACGTCGTTTACTCCCTGAAGTGCCACCTCATCTGGAAGCTCCGGTAGAAATTAATCTGGATCGACCAATGCATGAAGTACTCGCCGAATTATCCAATTACCCGATCAAAACACGTTTGAAATTAAATGGAACGCTTATCGTTGCCCGGGACATTGCTCATGCGAAAATAAAGGAGTTGATTGATGCCGGGAAACCAATGCCGGATTATTTCAAAAATCACCCTATCTATTATGCCGGTCCTGCTAAAACTCCCGAAGGAATGCCATCAGGAAGTTTTGGCCCAACTACTGCAGGTCGAATGGATTCCTACGTAAACCTGTTCCAAAGTCACGGTGGAAGTATGATTATGCTGGCAAAAGGAAACCGATCAAAAGAGGTAACGGATTCTTGTAAAAAGCACGGAGGATTTTATCTGGGTTCTATTGGAGGCCCCGCTGCAATTCTGGCAAAGGAAAATATCACTTCGGTCGAAGTAGTTGACTTCGAAGAACTCGGTATGGAAGCCGTACGCAAAATCACCATAAAGAACTTTCCCGCTTTTATCATTACAGATGATAAGGGGAATGATTTCTTTGAAAACTTGTAATTGATCTCTTTTCTTACAATAAAAGAGTACGGGAGGGAAACTACAGCCTCCTGTACTCTGACAGCTTCTCGACGATTATGAAAGTACGTATAGGAATAGATATTGGAGGAACGAATACGAAATTCGGGTTGATTGGTCCGGACGGAACCATACTAAGACGCCACCGTATTCAGACCTCATCTTTCGACTCTTTTGACTCCTTTGTAAAAGAAATAGTTGAACAGACGCGAAAAATGCTAAAAAGTGAAGATGAGTTAATCGGAATTGGCATCGGAGCACCTAACGGAAATGTACATTCCGGAATGATTGAATCCGCCCCCAATATGCCCTGGAGATACAAGCTCCCCATCCGTGCCAAAGTACAGGAAGCGTTCGACTGTCCCGTTGAACTTACCAATGATGCTAATGCTGCTGCAATGGGTGAGAAAATCTTTGGAGGAGCCAAGGAAATGAATGATTTTGTAGTTATTACTCTTGGAACCGGAGTTGGAAGCGGAATCTATATCAATGGGAAATTAGCATACGGGCACGACGGATTTGCGGGAGAAATAGGACATGTAATTACCTATCCGGGAGGGCGTTTATGTGGCTGTGGAAGAAGAGGATGTATCGAAGCCTACGTAAACGCTAATGGTATTCTCCGCACACTGGCTGAAGAAAAATATCAATTTCCGGACTCTGAACTTGCGCAAATAGAGGAAAAAGAGATCAATGTAAAAGTAATTGGTCAATATGCTGAAAAAGGAGATTCACTGGCTTTGCATATTTTTGAAAAAACAGGTGAATTCTTAGGACTTACACTAGCCAATTCAATGGCTTATACCAGTCCGGAGGCATTTTTCCTTTTCGGAGGTATCACAAAAGTGGGAGAAGTTCTCCGCGAACCGGTTCACCGCCACATGGAGACCAATATGCTCAACATTTATCAAAACAAAGCAAAAGTAGTATTCTCAGAATTACCTGAAGATGATGCAGCAATACTTGGTGCAGCAGCTTTAGTCTAACAAATTGAAAAATATGAATAGTAAACACACCGTTGAAGAACGTTTTTTAAGATACGTTCAAATTGACACCACTGCCGATCCTAACTCAACTACTTTTCCCTCTTCGATGATTCAGAAAGATTTGGGAAAAGTATTGGTAGAAGAATTGAAAGCCATCGGTATTGAGGATGCCTATATGGATGAGTGGGGGTATGTTTTCGGAACCATTCCATCCAATACGGAAAAAGAGGTTCCTACCATTTGTTTCTGCTCACATATGGATACTGCCCCGGATTGTAGCGGAACCCATATAAAACCAATTGTTCACCGCAATTGGGATGGCAACCCGATTGTTCTTCCCGATGACAACAGTCAGGTTATCACTGTAGAGCAACACCCTTATCTCGAATCAAAAATCGGGGATGATATCATAACTGCAAGCGGGCTGACGTTATTAGGTGCTGATGACAAAGCCGGAGTGGCAATCATTATGGATCTGGCAAAACAGTTAACAGACAACCCTTCTATTAAACATGGAGATATTCGTATCCTTTTTACACCAGATGAAGAAATCGGAAGAGGTGTTGATAAATTGGATATGAATAAGCTGAATGCAGATTACGGTTATACTCTGGATGGAGGTCCTTTGGGTGAAATCGAAGATGAAACCTTCTCTGCAGATGCTGTTAAAGTTACAATTCATGGAATCAGCGCTCATCCTGGATATGCAAAAGGAAAAATGATCAACGCTATTAAAATAGCATCTGAATTTGTTCATGAATTACCGAAAGACAAATGGTCTCCGGAAACTACTGAGAACCGTGAAGGATTTGTTCACCCGACATCCATAGAAGGTTCTCTGGAGAAAGCTACTGTCAGTTTTATTATCAGGGATCATGACACGAAAAAACTACAGGAATACGAAGCTATTCTGGAAGGTCTGATTCAACGCGTTATTGAACAACACCCCGGAACACGTTACGAGTTTGAGGTCACAGAACAATACCGCAACATGAAAGAGATTCTAAAAGATCTCCCATTTGTAACCGAATATGCTGTTCAGGCAATGAAAAATGTGGGAATTACTCCAAAAGAATCCATCATCCGAGGAGGTACTGACGGTTCACGCCTGTCATTTATAGGGCTTCCCTGCCCTAATATCTTTACAGGAGAAATGGCTATTCACTCCAAACATGAATACGTAAGTGTTCAGGATATGGAAAAAGCAGTTTCAACACTAGTGGAACTGGTTCAAATCTGGGAACAACACCAAAAATAAGACAACAAGGTCCGACGTACCCTTTTCCGGGGTATGTCGGGCTATATCTAGACACCTATTCCTACGATACAAACATCATCAATCTGCGTATTTGTCCCTTTCCATTCCCTGAATTCTCGCAATAACATTTTCTGTTGCTCTTCATAATTCAAATGAGAAGTTTGTAATAACAAGTCTCTGAAATAAACCTTCTTGTATTTTTTATTTGACGGACCTCCTATCTGATCCTGATACCCATCACTACTCAGATAGAGTCTGTCTCCCGGATGCAAATCCAATTCGTGCGCCATAAATTTCCGCTGTCCGTCAATGACATCTCCAATCGGAAAACGATTGGGACGAATGGTCACCATACTCTGCTGTCTTATCAAATAAAGTGGAATATTAGCCCCGCAATAAAATGCGCGTTTCTCACCATTTTTTTCCTCAATCGCCAGCAAAGCAATGTCCATCCCATCCTTGATTTCACTTTGAAAACCATTCTGGTTGAAAACTTCGGTGATTTTTGCATTCAAATAAGTTAAAATAGCAGCTGGATTTACAAGGTTTTTGTCTTTGATAGCATAATTTAAAAAATTGAATCCCAGAAAAGAAAGAAATGCTCCGGGAACTCCATGCCCTGTACAATCTCCAACAGCTACATATTTTGTCCCTTCCACCTCATCAATGTAATAGAAGTCTCCGCTCACAACATCTTTGGGCAGATATAGCTCAAAGTGTTTTGCCTCAAACCAACGATCAATTTTCTCTTTTCTTGGAAAAATCGCATTCTGCAGCCTTCTTGCGTAATCAATACTCTGACGAATATCATCATGTCGCTCTTGCAGAAGATTTCTGTTCTCTTGCAACAGGAGCTTCTGAATTTCCAATTTATCTTTTTGTTCTTTCAGAACTTTTTGTCTTTCTTCGGAACGCGTGCGATACTCCTTAAAGGTAATCGTAATTTCATCTGCCATCTTTTGCAGGGACAAACTCAATCTTCCAAACTCATCCTTACGATTGGAAAACGGAAATTGCGTCGCCAGTTCAAAATTATTCTCTACAAAGGAATCCAAAGCATTTCTTAAATCAAAAACCGGCTTAGACAATTGTTTCCCCAGAAACCAAATCATTCCGATAATTACAAAAAGTAAAGCAAACTGAAAAATTTGCATCGTCAACTGAATCCTAGACAATACGAAACCACTTTCCTCTTCAAACTCAAGCACCATGGTTCGTATCAGTTTTTCAGTACGTTCAGTCACACCCAGAACATCCCTCAGTTTCCCCTGCGCTGCTGTATGGCCAATCGCATTATGAACTTCCGCAAATTCATTGAATAAAGTATGATAGGCAATTAACCTTTCTTTAACTTCAACTCCCTGACGAAGAGCCAACAGTTCTGAAAACCGGGTATTAAACTTGTCAATATATTGTTGTTCTCCCCGTAACATAAAATCTTTTTCATGCCTTCTCATTTGCAGTAACAAGTCTGTTCCGTTGGAGAGAATTTCTTCCAGTCGGTGCGCCTCATCCCTTAACTCTCCTTCCAACCCATACTGAACGTATCCCCTTTTTCGAATCAATTCGCGGAGTTCATTAAACAAATGAAACGAAGCCAGTACTCCTTTTTTTATTTCGTTGACTTTAAACTCCCGATTTTCATTCAGTTTCCCTGATTCATCAAGTGCAACAACCGTAAGTTGCAATATACGTACAGCACTATCCGTCCAGAAAAAATACTGTGCTACATTTTCAGAAGATAAAGTTTTAAAATACTCTGTGTTGCGACAATCTATCAGAGAATACTTGGTCTGAAATTCATCTCTGTGTTGGATCGCCCCCTCAAATGACCTCAAAAGATTTAGTGTATTGGTATAATCTGCACTCTGCCGTATTCCCAATACATTTATCCGACTAAATAAAAACGAAAATACTGCTACTACGGACAAACTTAGTAATATCTTAACCCGAATAGAGAGATTTTCAAACGCTCCGTTTCTCACTTCACCACCTGTTTATAACGCGAAGTAAGCAGTTTAAAAATTGCTTCATGTAAGCTTAATGCTATTACTTTTTCATAATTCCTTAAACTTTAACAGTGTCTTATCTGACGCAAAAAGCTTCCTCAAATACACCTGTTGATATTCTGTGCATTATAACTCAACCGTGTTAATTTTCTATTATTTAAATGGTTCTTTGTACTTTTCAAAACCAGAAAATGTATTCGTTATGAAAAGATTAGTAACCGGTTTATTGATTGCCATTCATTCTCTTTCCTATTCACAACAAAATCTTATACACTATGTCGATCCGTTTATAGGAACAGGAGGTCATGGACACACCTATCCCGGTGCAGCAGCCCCTTTCGGATTCATGCAACTCAGTCCGGATTCCCGGTTAACCGGATGGGACGGATGCTCTGCCTATCATTATTCTGATAGTATTCTTTATGGTTTCAGTCATACGCACCTCAGCGGAACCGGCGTAAGTGATTATGCGGATTTGTTACTCATGCCTTATGATCCGGAAAAGGTAATTTATGACAAGGAAGGACGCATTATTTCTTCTTTCTCACACAAAGAAGAAAACGCTGAACCGGGATACTATCAGGTGAACCTTACTGATTATTCCATTTCGACAGAATTAACAGCCGCACCCCGTTCAGGAATTCACAGGTATACATACAAGGAAATGGAAGTCGGACTGCTAATTGATCTGGATCACAGAGACCTTGTCCTGGACTATTCGATCACACCTGAAGGAAATACTATTCTTCATGGAAAACGAATTTCAAGAGCCTGGGCGCAAGAGCAACACTTCTACTTTTACCTGTCTTTTTCTCTCCCTTTCACAATTGATTCAACCTCTATGGAGGGAAAACGTTTATTCCTTCGTTTTCCCGAAGCCGAAGAATTAATTATTCATATTGGTATTTCAGCCGTTGATGAGCAAGGAGCCAAGCTGAATCTTGAAACAGAATCAGGAAACAAAACTTTTGATCAGGTTAAATCCGCAACCCAACAGGACTGGCAAAACGAACTGAATAAAATTACTATCGAAACTTCTGATACAGATTTTAAAACCATTTTCTACACAGCTCTTTATCACAGTTTCCTTAATCCTAACCTTTTTAATGATGCCGACGGACGCTACCGTGGAACAGATTTAAAAGTACACCACACAGAAGACAAGCACTACACCGTATTCTCGCTTTGGGATACATTCCGTGCTACTCACCCACTCTTCACTCTGGTACAACAGCAACGAACCAAAGAGTTTATCCGAACTTTTCTCCGGCAGTATCAGGAAGGCGGAAAACTACCCATGTGGGAGCTTTCTGCTAACTATACAGGGTGCATGATTGGTTACCACTCGATTCCAGTACTAGTGGATGCGTACCAAAAAGGATTACGGGATTTTGATTCAGAACTCGCTTTGGAGGCAATGCTTGAACGAGCCAATCAAAAAGATCTGGGAGTTCCGGCTTATCGAAACTTTGGTTTTGTCCCTGTAGAAGAAGAACACGAGTCCGTTTCAAAAACGCTTGAATATGCATATGATGATTGGTGTATCGCTGTCATGGCTGATACGATGGGAAAGCAAAAAATTGCCGAAGAGTTTTATGAACGAAGTCAATACTATAAGAATATTTTCAATCCCTCTAACGGCTTTATGCAGGCTAAAATTCATAACAGTTGGCAGGAACCGTTTGATCCGACGGAAGTAAATTTCAATTTTACGGAAGCTAATTCATGGCAATACAGCTTTTTTGCGCCACATGATATTCAAGGACTTATAAAACTACACGGAGGAAATACAAATCTTGAAAACAAGCTGGATGAATTATTCGCCACTTCATCACAAACCTCCGGCAGACATCAGGTAGACATTACCGGGTTGATCGGGCAATATGCACACGGTAACGAACCGAGTCATCACATGGCCTTTCTTTATAATTTCATCGGTAAACCTCATAAAACACAGGAAAAAACCAGACAAATCATTCGGAAAATGTATTCATCCCATCCGGATGGGTTATCAGGTAATGAGGATTGCGGGCAAATGTCCTCCTGGCTAAATTTAGCCGCAATAGGAATCTATCCTGTTACTCCCGGGTCAACGCAATATACGTTAACAGCTCCTTACGTGGAAAAAGCCATCATTCGACTTGAGAATGAGAATACATTTACGATCATTGCCGACGGTACTGGTGAAGACATGCCTTACATCCAGTCTGCAACACTCAATGGAGCACCTTATCACAAAAGTTATATTGAACATTCGTCGATTATTTCCGGAGGAGAATTGCGTTTTACCATGGGGGAAAATCCGACAGACTGGGGAAGTATTCACCCTCCTCATTCAGAAGTAAAAAACTCTATTTCAATTGTTCCTTTTTTCAAAACCAAAAAACATACATTTTCTGATAGTCTTCAGATTGAGATTGGGAATACAGACTCTGAACAAACTATTTATTATACCACTGACGGAAGTATTCCAACCCCAAACAGCATTCTTTACACAGATCCCATTCAGCTCCAGCAATCAGCTACGATTCAGGCTATCGCCTGTAGGGATTCTATCTGTAGTAAAGTTATCCGGTCTGAATTTCACAAAATCCCCGAAAAATGGGACATTCGTATTTTATCTGCATACTCTCCACAATACACTGCAGGTGGTGACAGAGGGATTATCGACTTTCAACGCGGTGGGAACGATTTCAGAACGGGAGCCTGGCAAGGATACCAGGGAAAAAATTTCGAAGCAATTGTCGATTTGAAAGAACTTACACCTATTGAAGTTGTCGGTGGAAACTTCATTCAGGATATCCGATCCTGGATCTGGATGCCAAAAAAACTCAAAGTCTGGGTTTCAAAAAATGGAAAAAGATGGAAAGCAGTCGCTTCCATTGAAAACAAGGTTCCTTCCGACTCGTATGAAATTACCACACAAGAACTAAAAGCACAGATAAAACAAACAAAAGCACGGTATATCCGCTTTGAGGCAGAATACTTTGGAACCATCCCTGACTGGCACCCCGGGCATGGAGGAGAAGCCTTCATTTTTATAGATGAATTAATCATTGAATAATGAACTGTCAAGTACAATAAAGTCCCTTTTACCAAGTTAGTTCAATAACTTCCGAATTCGGTAGAATTATAGTACATTTACGCAAATTTTTACAAATGCAAGAGAAAAATCGATTTGACCAGGGAGCTCAGGATTTACTGGTGTTTTTGTGGAAAAAGAAATGGATTCTAATCATTATTTCCTTTATCGCTGCTGTGGCTTCTTCCATAGCCTCTTTACTCATGACGGAGCTGTTTCGCTCTACGGCTATTGTCTTTCCCACTGCAACCAGTACCGTATCTTTCTCGGAGCAACGAAATGCCAAAGCAAGTTCTATGGATTTTGGTGAGGAAGAACAAGCTGAACAATTACTTCAGATTCTCCAATCTTCCCGTGTCAGAAATCGCATTATCGAAAAGTACGACCTTTTGAACTATTATGAGATTGGTGAAGACGATAAAAACAAAAACTACAAACTGGCAAAAATGTACGACGGTCATATTCGGTTCGAACGTACCCGTTATGGTTCTATTCTGATAGATGTACTGGACAAAAATCCGGAGCAGGCTGCAGCTATTGCCAATGATATTGTCTTACTCATTGACACAGTAAAAAATGAAATGGTAAAGGAACGTACAGTTCCCGCTTATGAAATTGTGAAAAGAAAGTACCAATATCTTGAAGGTGAAAAGCAGGCATTGGAAGATACAATCAATAGTCTTTCTTTGCTGGGAGTAGTTCCTTCTGAAGCACGTGCAAACCTGTTCACATCTCTTACCACCGTAAAATCGCAGAAAGATCATGATTATATCCGCTCCAAAATTGATGTAAATATGCAATATGGAGCTTTGTACGATGGTTTGGTTGAATTACGCGAATTCAAAACCGATAAACTTACCACGCTTGAATCAACCTATGAACAAGCTGAATCGGATGCCAATGTGGACTTTACACACAAATTTGTTGTAGAGTGGGCTGTTAAAGCAGACAAAAAGGCAAAACCAATTCGCTGGATCATTGTAGCAGTATCTACTTTGGCTGCCTTTGCTGCCGGAGTCTTATTACTATTGATCAAAGAGAAAATTGACGAATTGCGAAAAATCGCCTGATTACGTGAAATCTCCTATAGCCAATAGATGGATTGTTTTATCCGCTCTGATTTTCATTGCGTTGAATTTTTATTTCACGCTTGATAGTCAATGGCTATTTAACTTTATACCTTTTGCGTTAATCATTGGTTTTTTCACCATTTTCAGAATGGATTGGGCTCTGCTTTTCGTAGCATTCTCCGCTCCATTGTCTTTTAATCTTGAATATCTTACAGATGGCAGGTTAGGTCTTTTCTTACCCACAGAGCCTATACTGGCAATGCTTTTGGTACTGGTAATGGCTAAAGAATTGTACAAACCTTTTCTTCCCCGTGCCCTCTTCAGCCATCCTATTTTCTGGGCTATTGCCTTCTATCTTTTCTGGCTATTTATTACCTCTATCACAAGTACCCACCCTGTAGCTTCTTTTAAGTTTTTACTGGTGCGGTTATGGTTTTTCATTCCTATTCTGTTTTTTGGTGTCTTTCTTTTTAAAGATCAGAAAAATAGAAATCGTTTTCTTTGGTTGTATATAATAGGGATGAGCATTGTGATTTTTTACACGCTTATTAACCATGCGCAATACGGTTTCGGAGAAAAAGAAGGTCACTGGGTTATGTGGCCCTTCTTTAAAGACCATACAGGGTACGGAGCTATGGTAGCTTTTATTATTCCTCTCCTGTTTGGTTTCTTTTTCAGTAAAAAGCAACCTCCTCTTATGCAGGTTACTTTGGGAATTCTCATTACTCTTTCCCTAATAGGTCTCTACTTTTCGTATACACGTGCTGCATGGGTAAGTATTATTGGAGCTATTCTCGTATTACTGGTTATCAAATTCAAGATTCACTTTAAATATCTCGCTGCAATTGGCGTGATCGCACTTGGTGTTGTATTTGTCCAGTGGGACAAAATCAATATGGAGATGGCTCGGAACAAGTCGGAACATACAACCGAAGAATTTGGAGAGCGATTACAATCCGCTACGAATGTCACTTCTGATGCCTCAAATCTTGAGCGAATCAACCGCTGGACCTCTGCAGTTGAGATGTTCAAAGACCGTCCCTGGTTTGGTTTCGGACCGGGAACCTATGCTATGGAATATGCACCGTATCAGAATCCCGAAAACCTGACTATTATTTCCACGAACTTCGGAAATATGGGAAATGCACACAGTGAATACCTTGGTCCTTTGGCTGAAACCGGATGGATAGGAGCAGTAAGTGTATTGGTACTTGTTGCTCTAATCTTCTATCATGGTATCAGCCTTTATATCCGATACCCTGAGGGTGAAACTAAAACGATGATTTTAGCAATGATTTTGGCTCTGGTTACCTATTTTACTCACGGGATCCTGAATAATTATCTGGATACGGACAAGTCTGCCGTTCCTGTATGGGGTGTTGTTGCCATACTGATTGCTTTGGAAATACAATTGAACGAACAGGAAAAACAAAAAGCAATCTCTTAGAGACTGCTTTTTAATTCTTTCGTTATATTTTATACTCTTTTACTTTTCTTCTTCTTCAGGAAACTCAAACTTAGGATAATCAAAGAATCCCATTTCTATACTGAAAAGGTTGTAACTTGACTTGGTATCAATCAGGATAATAGAAGCCATCACTCCTTTTCGCATTTCTGGATAATAACGGAAGTGTGTGTCATCATTTACCGAATTGATGCCGTACCCCAGATGATACGGTTTGGAGAACTTGCTCCCTTCCCGTTTCACAACGTACACATCATATCCTCCCATACCATTTAACCCGTCAGAAGAAAAGAATAAATATTGTCCGTCAGGCGTAACAAAAGGAGTCGTTTCTCTACCAGATGTATTGACATGTTTCCCCAGATTCACAGGTTTACTCCATTCATTCCCCTGCAATTCCGACATGTAAATATCAGTTCTTCCTTCTCCTCCCATTCGTTCGGAAACAAAAAACATCGTTCTTCCATCTGCTGTCAAAGTAGCTGCTCCGTCATAAAACGAAGTATTGATTGGTGCATCCAGCTTTTTAGGTGTACTCCAGTCTCCTTTATCACTTAATGTAGAAACAAAAATATCTGAGGATTGCGTTCTATTCTTGCGTTTCACATCAGGAACCATCGTATTATTGATTGTAAGATACATCGTCTTCCCATCCTGAGAGATATGAGATATAGCGTCAAAACCATCTGAGTTAATTCGCTTCAGTTCGTTCGTAACATCAACCCAAAGCCAACGCTCATCATCCCACTTTGCTTTAAAGATGTCCTCAAAGAATAACTGGTCATCCGGGTTCACCATTCCTCCGGTCGTATTCGGTCTGCGGGAGACAAAATACAAAGTATTACCATTATCCGTAATCACAGGAGAATAATCCTGAAAGCCACTGTTTACCTCTCCTGTGTACAAAATACGTTCATGAAGAGCTGTATCTTTCATTAGCTTTTCTGCCAACTGCACTTCTGAAATATTTCGTTTTACATTCAAATCATTCGAACGTGTTTTTGACATCAGAGAATCAGCCTCCCGGTAATACATCAAAGCCGAATCCAGCTCTACAGATCTGTGATAACATCTTGCAACGAGGTAACTCGCCTCCGGATCAACATTGTCTCTCAACCGGATCGCATCACGCGCATATTTTAACGAAATACCGTAGTTTTTAATATCATACTGACAAATCCCGATTCCATAAGCCGCCTTAGGCGATTGCGGATCTTTATTATACGCCTCCCGGTACTTTACCAAAGCCGCGCGGACATTTCCTTCATTATAAAACCTTCTTGCCTCTTCAATCAGAAAAGCAGCAGCAGTTTTATTTAGCAATGTAGTCGTAGTATCTCCCTGCGCAAGCAACTTTGATCCAAATGGGACAAAACTCACCAACAAAAAGATAAAGCTTATTTTTCTATTCATAAAACGTATATTTCAACCACCTAAGTTATAATTTATCTTCAAATACTGCGCCATTTTCAAGCTCGTTATTTTCATCGGTACTTTTTATAGCATATTCGTTATTACTGAGATCAACAGTTTGATTCATGGCAATTGTCGCAGCAATAATAGCCAGTACAGGAGCGGCAGATATTAAGATCCAAAATATAAAATTAATGACAAAATCAATAATTGTTTGCCACGGATAGCTATCAAAATCCTTAAAGTCCATCATTTCCCGAAAATCAAGCGGAAGCAAAAACAAAAGTGAATAGATACTACCGATCGCCATGGCAACTCCCCGGTGTTTTCGAATAAAATAGATACTCTGCTCAATATTTAACCTGCGTCGTTCATTGATATAGTCCAGGAAACTAAATCCATAGTAATAAAATCCGATCAGTAGCGGAAGTGAAAAGAAAAGTGCCGTTTTGATTCCTCCGTCCAAAAAAGAGGTCAGTCCAATAACGACTATCAAAAAGAAGTATTCCCACATCACATTTCTAAGTGCAATACGAACTCCTCTTTTTACATCTTTTACCGTTTGTTTAAAATTAAACGGGTATCGGTTTGCAGTAAGAATTTCCTCTATTCGTTCCGACACAAATGCAAACAAGGGCGACAAAAGAATAACTACAAGATACTTGGAAGATTTACTTACGACCGTCCCTACAATATCCAATGAATGCTGGCTAATCGCATACCAAACCATGTCATTCATCGTTCTTACCGTATCAATTGCAGGCGACTGTTGCTGATTCACAACCCACACCCCCAGGTAATGAATACCGATCATCAACATACAGGGGATCAGAAAATAAATATACAAACGATGATCTATCACCATCTGAATAGCTGAACCGTAGCTTTTATAGCCCAGAAATAAATGTCGGAAAAATCGTTTCATAGTAAATTCTGTTTCAAAAATAACCATAGATTTTTTCTTTTTGCGGAATCTGGAAAAGAAATCCTCAAAGTTTAAACAACTTTGTATCTTTGCGTTTTTGAAGTTTGCTATGGAACTAAATACATTAACAGCTATCTCTCCTATTGATGGAAGATACAGAAGAAAAGTAGAGGAGCTTGCTCCCTATTTTTCAGAATTCGGATTGATTCGTTATCGCGTATTGATCGAAATTGAATACCTGATTACACTTTCCACATCAGGAATAAGCCCTATGGCTGCTTTCCCGAAAGATAAATTTGAAGACTTACGTGCCATTTATCAAAATTTCACGGAGGAAGATGCGCTTGAAATCAAAACAACGGAAAGAACAACCAATCATGATGTAAAAGCTGTTGAGTATTTTGTTAAAGACAGACTCGAAAAAATGGGGCTGTCTCAGTATCTTGAGTTTGTTCATTTCGGATTGACTTCTCAGGATATTAACAATACATCTGTTCCTAAATCACTAAAAGATGCACTGACAGATGTCTATCTTCCTCTATTGGACAAGCTGCTCAACAAGTTGAGTGCGCTTAAAACAGAGTGGAAAGATGTCAGTATGCTTGCTAAAACGCACGGGCAACCTGCTTCTCCGACTCGTTTGGGTAAAGAACTACAGGTATTTGAAGAGCGTTTACAGATCCAAAAGAAGCAATTGGAAGCAGTTCCGTTTAGTGCAAAATTTGGTGGAGCAACCGGAAACCTGAATGCACACCATGTTGCATTTCCGGATCACGACTGGGTAGCATTCGCCAATCACTTCGTAAATGATGTTCTTGAACTTCAGAGAAGTCAAACGACAACACAAATTGAGCATTACGATAATTTGGCAGCCCTGTTTGATGTTCTAAAACGAATCAATACAATAATCCTTGATTTGGATCGCGATATGTGGACTTACATATCCATGGAATATTTCAAACAGAAATTAAAAGAAGGTGAAATCGGTTCTTCTGCTATGCCGCATAAAGTGAACCCAATTGATTTCGAAAATTCGGAAGGAAACCTGGGGCTGGCAAATGCCTTATACGAACACTTATCTGCAAAATTGCCGGTTTCCAGACTTCAACGGGACCTTACGGATTCGACTGTATTGAGAAATATTGGTGTTCCGATTGCCCATAGTGTACTGGCTATTCAGGCTACACTTACCGGATTAGACAAATTACTACTGAATCAATCGGCTTTTGAGAAAGACCTTGAAGACAATTGGGCAGTTGTAGCAGAAGCTATTCAGACAATTCTACGTAGAGAAGGATTCCCTAAACCCTATGAAGCCCTGAAAGGATTGACGCGTAAAAATGAAAAAACCACTCAGGAATCCGTTCATCAGTTTATTGACACGTTGAATGTGTCGGATGAAATTAAATCAGAATTGAAACAAATCACCCCACAGAATTACACAGGAATTCAACTGGTAAAATAACCCTTGTTATTTATTGAAAAATACTGAGAACAGGAGGATAAATCCTCCTGTTTTTTTGTTGGAGTAGTTTAGAAATTCATGGAAGCGTAAAAATCCATCAACCCGTCTTTCCGACTGATAGACAAAGGCACCAGGTCTTTATTGGTCAGCTCGATACAATTATTAACCATACGAATCGGAGAAGAGATATTCTGCAAATTGATCGCAAAGCTTCGATGGGTTCGGTAGATATAATTGGGTAATTCCTCCAAAATTTCTCTCAGTGGTTTCGAAGCTGTAATTCGCTCTTTTTCCATAACGATATGTGTATACATACCATCCGCTTCCAAATACAATATTGTATTGGTAGGAATGATGTAATCTTCTTTGTGCGTCCGAAGAAAGTATGTCTTATCTGAAGAAGGTTGTAAATTACTTTGGAGAACATCCAATTGTGATTTGGGAACACGACGCTTTTTTGTTCGCTTCTCTTGCAAACGACTAATTGTAGTAAAAAGTTCTTCCGGCTGAATTGGTTTGAGTAAATAATCAAAAGCCGAAAGTTTAATAGCGTCTATTGCATAATCACTGTATGCCGTAACAAATATGATTTCAAAATCAATAACCTCATCCATAAGATTCAGTATTTCCAGCCCTTTGTGATCCGGCATTTCAATATCCAAAAAGAGGATATCAATGTCTAACTCCATAATCATCGTAAGTCCGGTCAAAAGCCGGTCTGCCTCCCCTATTACATTAACGCTACTGTCTTCTCTTTGAAATAAGTATTTCAGTAGTTTTCGGGGGGCTTCTTCGTCGTCAATTATAAATGCGTTTAGTTGTTCCATGTAAAATAAAGTGTTACCGTTGTACCTTCTTCTTTTCCGGAAGTAATTGTAAGTTCAACCTGATAGCGCGAAGTTTTTTTCAATGCCTGTATTCTTTTCTTCATCGCTTCCAGTGCGAATGATTGATGTGTATCACTCTTCGTTTCAACCGTACTACCAATGCCGACACCATTATCCTTTATAGCAATGACAAATCCATCGGTTTCCCGTTTGATTTGCATATCAATCCGTTTTCCTTTTTTTTGTGCCGGAAACCCATGTTTTATTGAATTTTCGACAAACGGCTGAGTAATTAATGTCGGAATATTGATTTCATCAAAATAATCCTGATCGTCAATATCAATCACTAACTGAATCGGATCATTCAACCTTGAGTTTTCAAGCGAAACATAGTTCTTGATTAAAGTAATTTCATCATTCAGGGAGATAAATTCTTTTCCCGATTTATCCAGTACATTCCTGATTAGCGTGGCAAAATCACCAATATTTTTATATGCTTCATCCGCTTTTCCTTCAATTACTTTAGATTGAATGGCCGTCAATACATTAAAAATAAAATGAGGATTCATCTGGGAACGAATGGCCGTCAATTCGGCATTTAACACACGTGTTTCTAATTTTTGTTTTTGTAGTCGTTCCAAAGCTTTCCGGTTTGCTCTGCGAACAAAAAAACGCACCAGCAGAACAATCGTTATAAAGAGAACGAGCAGTACACCAAGAATAAACCAAAAAGTAAGGTAAAAAGGAGGTGTAATACGCACCGGAAAAGAATATACGCGACTCTCAACCCCATCTTCATTGGTCGCAAAAAACTCAATCGTGTATTTCCCTGGTGGTAAACGTTCCAGAAAAATCTCATGATTCGCTCCGCTGACCGGCTTCCAGTCTCCTGACAATTTCGGAACCCGATAAAACAGACGTGTTTCCCCCTGAGACCGGATAGTATTAGCGACTTCCACCTCAATCTTAATTGCGTTCTTTTCAAATTCAGAGGTATACACTCCTTTCTCCAATTGAAAACTTCCGTTCTTCACAAAAAAGCTCAATTGTGGTTGCACTCTGTTTTTAGCAAGAATACCCGGTAAAACAGAAACAGCATTGTCATGAACAAAATACATATTTCCGTTACCTTTATACATATAGCGTATATTATCCTTAAAAATCCCCTGTAAGCGATTTCTAAACAATGGAGAAGTTTGCGGTTTAGCAAGAGATAAAAATTTAGCTCCCTTTTTTCCATACAAAATGACCGTATCCCGCTCAGTCAGTAAAAAGCCATTCAACAGCTTTTCTTCATCTTCGTATATTTTTTCAAATGTATTCGCCCGGATATCATAACGAACCAATTGATTAAAATTTGCTATACAATAGAGCATTCCATCCGAATGCTGTTGCATACACCGGATGTTTGTAATAGGTTCTTCAGACTTTATTCTAACGGGTTTAACATATAAGGATCTGTCAATCTTATAAAGTCCCTTTTTACAGGACCACAAAAAAGTCCCGTCATTAAGTCCCGTCAAAGACAAACTCCATCCTTTGTCAGAAATTAACCCGGACTCCGGCTCATCTAACTGATACAAACCATCCCAGGTACCGATTAACGTCCATTCATTAGTGTGTGCGATCGTCTTAGTTGAGGTAAACATAACTCTCTTTTCAACATTCAGAGATTCGTAATCTACCACAAAAAGATCATCGGAATAAACGTAAAGCTTATTGTCCCACCGATTATACGAAAGCGTACTGACTTCACTCCGGTTACTGATTCGCAATGTATCTATTTGGTGATTTACGAGATCATGTCTCAACAAAAGTCCTGCATTTGTACCATGAATTAACCGGTTATTGATTTGTACAGAACTAATTATGGTCTCATCCTTCAGGTAATTAGAATAATCAATATGGTATGCTGTAATATCCGGAATGACAATAAGACCATGCGAAGAAGAGGATACCAGATAATTTCCTTCATGATCCTGGATAGCATGCGTTACCTGTACATTTTTGAGCAGACATAATTCATTTGCTCCCTTTCTATCAAACAGTCGTATTCCATTTACACCACACACAGCAATTCTATCGCCAAGTGCTGTTACGTAGGTGATTTTCCCCTCGTAACTCAGTGAAACGGGGTACGAAGATCGTTTTTGTACAACATCTTTCCCCCGATATACTGTTCGGTCATTCACACTAAAAAGAAATGTCTCTCCATTCAGCGAAAAAGGTATAGTTCTTGAAAGAGGTAAAACGTCTAATGGTATTGACTCCATCTCCCCGGATCTTAGGTTTAATAAGATAGTGTTACTCTTGGTTGTATTAAAAAACAGAGCGTAATTGTTCTTCCCTACTTGAAACAGGCTTATAATCAACAAGTCTGGTGTTTGAAGTAAACTGAACTTATTTCTATCCGGATCATACTTAAAAATCTTTCGTTTAGTAGTCAGATAAAAAGTGTCATTTAGCAGGAAAAACTGTGTGAGTTCACGCAATGAATCACTAATCGGATGGCGCAGTAACGAATCATTCTCCAGATAGTAAATGTCTCCATGAAAAGTATTTGCCCACAAGCGTCCCGTCTGATCATAAACAGAAGATGAAACCGACATCCCTTTCCCTCTTTTTTCAAAACTCTCAAAATACTTTCCATCAAAACGTTGCAATCCACTGTTATTAGAAACAAAAACCGTCCCATCCGGAAGTTGACTGATATTATAGCAGACATTGGAACCAATATCTGAATTCATCTCATTATATGTAAAATAGGTCAGCTGTTGAGAAAAAAATGAACTACTTAGAAGACATAGAAACTGACTCAGCAACAACAACATCTGTCGCTTCATACCTCTTCTATTTTTTGCAGTTTTCATAAGTCAGCACAAAGAAATACAGATTAATCCGATATAAAAATTCATTCAGAAGGAATTATTTGCTTTCAGAAACTTCTTCCCGATAATAGGAATAAACGGAAATAACTTTGCTCCTCATCAAACATCGTAACATGAACAAAATAGTAATCCTCATTCTTCCGATGCTCTTTTCTGCCACTTTCTCTAACGGGCAGTTTTCGGGCTTCAAACAAAAAGTAAAAGAACAGGTAAATAAGACCCCTGAAGAAAACCCGACGTCTAAATCAGGAAAAATGAAAGTGATTTCCGTTGAGGAATTCGCTGAAAACCTCTATTCAGATGAAGATCGATTATTAAAAACAGATCAGGGGCAAATGATCCTTAAAGGAACCTACAAGAAGGAGTATACAGACCGTATTAACTTCTCCGGTTTTTATTATTTAAACACCTTTGCGTACATCGAACCTTCCAATCACTTTAGTAGAGACACCACTAAAGCATTTTCAGGATTTTCGATCGAATATTCTCCTGAAGAACATACAATGCAAATTCACTGGGACAAAGCAACAGCAAACTACGCAATGGTTCCCGAGCATCACCACGCTTCTGCCGACAAAGGGAACGTATTGTTTCAGATGGGTATGCAGGGAGGCCCTGAAGCCTGGTACAATGCAATGTGTTTGGTCTTAGAACCCGGAGTTATCCTAATCGGGGCAAATGTATATCATAAAAACGATCAAATTGGTCACCAGTGGATGAACGATATTCAACCGGAGAGCTTTGTGATCGCGGCGCGAGATACAGCAAAATTCAATGAATATCAGGCCAACCCGGAGTACACCTCAAAAGTAGTTTTCGAAAAATTTGATGCACTACGTCGTGTCTGGCAACAACAAGAGATCGCGGAAGCCAAGCCTCTTCCTGCCGAAGGGATGAAAAACGCTACTCTCAAGCAAGAATCGCTCCAACTCATTAAACGTACAGCAGAGGGATATAAATGGAAAGAAACCGTTGAATACTCCTACGTAACTTCTACAGATTGGGAAATCAAAAAACATCCTCTTACCGGGGCTACTTTGAAGCGAATAGCAAAATGTATTGTTGTAATGAAAACGCCAAAAGGAGATTACAAACGTGAAGGTTTCTACATCGCTCAGGATTATATAGGAGGTGGAAACTTTGGAAAAACCTATATGCTATATAATGATCAGCGTATTTATTACGTGAACCCTGCTGATGCTCTAAAATATAAATAACTAAAACTCTGTACAGATGAAAAAGCTCTACACAACACTTACAGTCCTTTCTCTTTCTCTCTTATCATCCGCGCAAACTATTATATACGTTGATGATGATGCCAACGGAAGCAATGATGGTACTTCCTGGGCAAATGCCTATACGGATTTACACACAGCCTTAGGCAACAATACAGTTCCTAATGCTCAAATCTGGATCGCAGAAGGTTTCTACACGCGTGTTTCTAACTACCAAACCTTTACCATCGATGACAACGAGTCTCTTTTTGGTGGTTTTAACGGAACAGAAACCGATCTCAACCAACGTGATTACTTCACTAATGAGACCATCATTAGTGGCGATGTTGGCTGGAATGATCAGGGACCGGTTTCTGCTTCCAATAGTTATATGCAAGACAACGCCAAGAATATCATAACGATACATTCGGATGGAGAAGTTCAGATTGATGGTGTAATTCTTGAACATGCCTACAGTACTACAGCTGCCGGAGGTGCTATTTATGTTTCGGATGATAATCTCAAAGACTTAACCGTAAGTAATTGTATCATCCGGGATAACATATCAAAGAACAGAGCCGGAATTTCGTTCTATTCAAAGACACCGAATACTTCTTTCAAATTCTTCAACAACAGAGTTGAAAACAATATTAATGTAGGAAGTTACGCCTACACGATTGAATACAGAACTGTTGGTACTGCCGGTATTAACTCACAGGCGCATATTGTAAACAACTTATTCCGAAACAACTATTGTATGGAATTTTCTGCCGGAGGAAGTTGTGGGCGATTCACCAATTTAGTTCCGGGAACCATGGATATCTACTTTATAAACAATACAGTTATTGATAATCCACAGGGTTCTTCGCTGACAGCTCCTTTTGCGTATGAATTTGGTTCAAGTTATGCCGCAACTAACCTGACTATAGCCAACAATATTTTCTACGAAAATATAAATACCACCCAGAAAATGGCATTATCAATTGGAGCTGCGTCTCAACTAACAATAACAAGCGATTCGGATCAAAATGTTCAGGACTTCAGTGATCTGGAAGGCATCTCAAATACACACATTCTTTCGGCTTCACCATTCATTGATTACCCTAACAACAATTTATCTCCCGTTTCTGCTTATCAAACTACAGGTTCTGTTCAGGTATACTCCAATGACTACCCGACGATCGACTTAGCAGGGAATCCGCGCAAAACAGGTGCCGGGCAAATTGGTTTAGGAGCCTATCAGGCTGGTACAACCAACGGATTTTCCAAGATTGAAAAAGGAATAAATTTCTTGTGCTATCCCAATCCATTTACAGATGAGCTTACTATTGAAGCAGAAGATAACATTAGTAAAATAGTAGTGTACAATGCCATTGGTCAATCTGTAAAAGAAATAAACGAAATCACAGGAAACAAAACCAACATCGATACCTCAGACCTCAAAAAAGGAAGTTATATCCTTCGATTAACCTCTGAAAAACAAGAAGAAACAACCCTTAAACTCATCAAATAAACATGAAAAAAGTTTATCTATCTCTAGTAGGTTCACTACTGACCTTTGTCAGTTTCGAACAAACCGTCTTTGTGGATATTGACGCCACAGGAAATAATGACGGAACCAGTTGGACAAATGCGTATACCACACTCCAACAAGCTGAAGACAACGCTCCCTCCGGAGCTGAAATCTGGGTCGCTGAAGGAAACTATATTGGTGATCCTCTCAACAGAGCACAGCGCATTCTACTAATCAATGAATCACACAATTGGTACGGGGGATTCAATGGAACGGAAACAACCAAAGATCAAAGAAATCCTTTACTCCATGAAACAAGCATAAATGGTGACGCATTAGGCAACGGTCATGCTACAGCTGCTGACGTTACTGACAACTCATACAATCTGGTTCGTATTACTGCCGAAGCAGAAGTTCTGTTTGATGGATTTACCTTTAAAGAATCACATGGTAATGGTACTGCCGGTAATGACAGAGGAGGTGTATTTCAATTTGATGCGAATGCATTTGGAGGACACATGGCTCCCCAGCTTGATTTAGAAAATTGTAAGTTTGAATACAATTATGCCAATAATCAAGCACTATTTTCTGCGTTAGAAGCACCTGCAAGACAAGCTATCTACGAGATTCGTTTTAACCGCTGTCACTTTAATGAAAACAGGGGTTTCTATGATTTTATTAGCATTTCAGCACTATCTACACCTACAGGATACAATACTAAACAGGCTAAATTCACCAATTGTCTTTTTGCTAATAATATTGCAAATTCAGGTTATTTCCTTCAGGTAGACTATAACACGGTAAATGATGCAAGAATTGAGTTTATTAACAATACGATCTTAGGCAATGCCTCGAACAGCTACTTATTCCTTCTGACTGACAACGATTACAATGCCTCTTCCGGTTCATTCCTGCTTAAAAACAATATTATTGTGGACAATTCAGGTGTCCAGTTCCTAACTGCAGGTTTGGGTGATCTGAACGGATCAAATAATGTAGGACAAGGAACCGCATACGGAGCTAACAATGAACTTCCTGCTACTCTTTTTAATGATTACGCAAATCAGGATTATCACCTTGTAACCGGATCGCCAGCCATCGGTGTGGCAGACGCAGCTTCTCTTGCTTCTTCATACACATTGGATTTAGCAGGGCAACCCAGATTTATTGGTCAACTGGATGCCGGAGCGTATGAATTTGTCAACTGCGAATTAGGTCCGCTGGAAGTTACCGCTAATGGAATTGGAGAGCTAGCAGTCTCCTGGCAGAATTACAGCTTTATTGACAACAACTATACCGTGACAATCGTACCTACAGGTCAGCCTGTCGGAAACGGAACTCCAATCACAGGGATTACAGGAAATAATTATCTGTTTACCGGATTACTTACTGATGAAACGTACGACATTTATGTTGACTATTCCTGCGCCTCATTTGGCGGAACAACGGGGTCTTCAATGATTACGGGAACAACAATAAACCCAGTTTTTGTAGACTTAGATGCTACCGGATCAAATGATGGGTCTAGCTGGACAAATGCCTATACAAATCTGGAAGATGCAGTAACTTTATCTCCGGTAGGTTCTGAATTTTGGGTAGCAGAAGGCGTATACAGACACCCTGTGTCCGGAAACCGAAATTTGGCTGCATTACAAATTCATGGAAACAGTAAATTTTATGGTGGTTTTGACGGAACAGAAAGTAACCGCACAGCCAGAAACCCAAAACAAAATGAAACCCAGATTTCAGGTGATGTAAACGGAGATGATATTCCCGGTGACTACACAACCAATCGTGGAGACAACCTATACAGAACTGTATTAATCATCAACTCACAATCTGACTTTGTTCTTGACGGGTTTACGATTAGTGGCGGACATGCCAACGAAACCTCGGATCAAAAATTCTCACGCGGTGGAGCCGTTCAGGTTTGGATGACTTTAAACAACCAGACCATCAAAGGAAGTATCTCTAATTGTGTGATCAAAGACAACTATGCTGATGTAAGCTCATTATACTATGTGTTCCCGAGCTCCGGTACAGGGAGTGGACATAATGTGCAGGTTGACTTCACTTCGTGTGAAATTATAGAAAACGGAGCGCCGAACACTCTGGTATACTTCCGTTCCGATTTGAATTATGTAGAACAGTCCTCCATTCTCAACTCACTTATCGCTAAGCATACCACTCAGACAGAACTATTTCTATTCAACACAAGTAATGTGAGTAAACTGAAAGCAAAACTCATCAACAACACGATAGTAAAAAACACGGCAACTAATCAGATTTTCCGTCTGATTAATGCAGATAACTGTGGTATCTACAACAACATTCTCTACAACGAAAATGTCAACGCCGCCTCGGATGTATTAAGTATGACGCATGGATCAGTTCTTTCTGCCAATAACTTCGGAAAAACGACAGCTTTTGGAGCTACTGTTCTGAATGCAAACTCATTTGTTGATTATGCATCCGACAATTTCCGACTAAACGCAAGCTCTAACGCTGTAGACGGAGGTCAGAACACCTATTTCCCGGCTTCAATTTCGAAGGATCTAGAAGGAGTTGATCGCATTTACAACACAGTTATCGATGCCGGAGCCTATGAGTATCAAATCATTCCCGACCTTACTCCCCCTGTTCCAGTTACACAAAATATTACTGTCTACCTGAACGCATCAGGAACTATAACGGTAACACCTCAACAAGTTGATAATGGCTCCAATGATAACCAAACCGCATCAAACGATCTTACGCTCAGCCTTGATCAAACTTCTTTTGACTGTTCAAACCTAGGGAACAACACTGTTACCCTGACAGTCACTGACGAGTCAAATAACTCAGCAACTGCTACAGCCACTATAACGGTTATGGATAACCTCCCACCAACCGCCCATGTTAACAACCTTACTGTTACACTAGATGCTAGTGGAAATGCTACTATTACCACTGCACAAGTCGACAATGGATCTACGGACAACTGTGGTATTGCCTCTATGACGCTGGGAACAACATCTTTCGATTGTTCGAATATTGGAACCAATACCGTTTCGTTTACTGTTTTCGATCAGGAAGGCAACAATGCTACAGCCTACGCAACTG